>NZ_AZQX01000085.1:0-44947 GCF_000568385.1 Halomonas sp. BC04 | reverse complement strand
TTAGATACCCTGGTAGTCCACGCCGTAAACGATGTCGACTAGCCGTTGGGTCCCTCGCGGACTTTGTGGCGCAGTTAACGCGATAAGTCGACGCCTGGGGAGTACGGCCGCAAGGTTAAAACTCAAATGAATTGACGGGGGCCCGCACAAGCGGTGGAGCATGTGGTTTAATTCGATGCAACGCGAAGAACCTTACCTACCCTTGACATCCTGCGAACTTGGTAGAGATACCTTGGTGCCTTCGGGAACGCAGAGACAGGTGCTGCATGGCTGTCGTCAGCTCGTGTTGTGAAATGTTGGGTTAAGTCCCGTAACGAGCGCAACCCTTGTCCTTATTTGCCAGCGGGTAATGCCGGGAACTCTAAGGAGACTGCCGGTGACAAACCGGAGGAAGGTGGGGACGACGTCAAGTCATCATGGCCCTTACGGGTAGGGCTACACACGTGCTACAATGGTCGGTACAAAGGGTTGCCAACTCGCGAGAGTGCGCTAATCCCATAAAGCTGATCTCAGTCCGGATCGGAGTCTGCAACTCGACTCCGTGAAGTCGGAATCGCTAGTAATCGTGAATCAGAATGTCACGGTGAATACGTTCCCGGGCCTTGTACACACCGCCCGTCACACCATGGGAGTGGACTGCACCAGAAGTGGTTAGCCTAACCTTCGGGAGGGCGATCACCACGGTGTGGTTCATGACTGGGGTGAAGTCGTAACAAGGTAGCCGTAGGGGAACCTGCGGCTGGATCACCTCCTTAAACGACGTATCACGCCTCGCGGCAAGTGCTCACAATGAATTACCTGATCGACCAGAGCAAAGACTGTGTTGTAAGCTGGGTCTGTCGCTCAGTTGGTTAGAGCGCACCCCCTGACCTTAAATGGAAAGCAGGGTGAGGTCGGCCAGCCGATTGCCAGCGAGCTTGCAGCGGTACAGTGCCGGGTCTGTAGCTCAGTTGGTTAGAGCGCACCCCTGATAAGGGTGAGGTCGGCAGTTCAAATCTGCCCAGACCCACCAAATTTGCGTGATACGTCGTTGCTTCAATACTCGCATAGCAGGCTATGCGTCGCATTGAAGCGCCTAGTCTCACACAAAATTACATTTTATCTAGTTCCGCGTATGTTCGGTGTTACCGATGCAAGCGCCTTGTCCTGAATAAAATTCCCCATGTCGCGTCGGGAAATCAGAGGGGCCATAGCTCAGCTGGGAGAGCGCCTGCCTTGCACGCAGGAGGTCAGCGGTTCGATCCCGCTTGGCTCCACCAAACTTCCTGATGCTGCGTTGAAAGGCTTCTCGCATAGCGAACTATGCGTCGTCACCTTTCGCCTTGCCTCAGATCGTTTGGTCGCTGCACCCCCACAGTCGAATTACCTGATCGGATCCACAGTCATAAGCCACCGTCGCACAGCGCGATGATAGGTTTATGACTGTCGATTGACAGTCTGCTCTTTAACAATGTGAATCATGCTGACAAGTTCTTCCAGAAATGGAAGGACAACGTGATACGTCTCAAGCGTATCCGGCAATTGTCGTGAGTAATCGCGGACCAGACCCTTTCGGGTTATATGGTCAAGCGATTAAGCGCATACGGTGGATGCCTAGGCAGCCAGAGGCGATGAAAGACGTGGTAGCCTGCGATAAGGCTCGGCGAGGTGGCAAACGACCTGTGACCCGGGCATTTCTGAATGGGGAAACCCACCCAGCATAAGCTGGGTATCCCACACTGAATACATAGGTGTTGGGAGGCGAACCAGGGGAACTGAAACATCTAAGTACCCTGAGGAAAAGAAATCAACCGAGATTCCCCCAGTAGCGGCGAGCGAACGGGGACCAGCCTTAAGCGTGTGACTGATTAGACGAACGAGCTGGGAAGCTCGGCCATAGTGGGTGATAGCCCCGTAGTCGAAAATCTGATCACGTGAAATCGAGTAGGTCGGGGCACGAGAAACCTTGACTGAACATGGGGGGACCATCCTCCAAGGCTAAATACTCCTGGCTGACCGATAGTGAACCAGTACCGTGAGGGAAAGGCGAAAAGAACCCCGGAGAGGGGAGTGAAATAGATCCTGAAACCGTATGCGTACAAGCAGTGGGAGCAGACTTGTTCTGTGACCGCGTACCTTTTGTATAATGGGTCAGCGACTTATATTCAGTGGCGAGCTTAACCGTATAGGGGAGGCGTAGCGAAAGCGAGTCTTAACTGGGCGACCAGTCGCTGGATATAGACCCGAAACCGGGCGATCTATCCATGAGCAGGTTGAAGGTTGAGTAACATCAACTGGAGGACCGAACCAGGATCTGTTGAAAAAGATTTGGATGACTTGTGGATCGGAGTGAAAGGCTAATCAAGCCCGGAGATAGCTGGTTCTCCTCGAAAGCTATTTAGGTAGCGCCTCACGTATCACCGCCGGGGGTAGAGCACTGTTTCGGCTAGGGGGTCATCCCGACTTACCAACCCGAGGCAAACTCCGAATACCGGTGAGTGCAAGCGTGGGAGACACACGGCGGGTGCTAACGTCCGTCGTGAAAAGGGAAACAACCCAGACCGTCAGCTAAGGTCCCGAAATCCTGGTTAAGTGGGAAACGATGTGGGAAGGCTCAGACAGCTAGGAGGTTGGCTTAGAAGCAGCCATCCTTTAAAGAAAGCGTAATAGCTCACTAGTCGAGTCGGCCTGCGCGGAAGATGTAACGGGGCTAAACCAGGTACCGAAGCTACGGGCTTGCCGAATGGCAAGCGGTAGAGGAGCGTCGTGTAAGCCGATGAAGGTGGATTGAGAAGTCTGCTGGAGGTATCACGAGTGCGAATGCTGACATGAGTAACGACAAGGGGAGTGAAAAACTCCCCCGCCGGAAGACCAAGGGTTTCTGTTCGACGCTAATCGGAGCAGAGTGAGTCGGCCCTAAGGCGAGGCCGAAAGGCGTAGTCGATGGGAAACGGGTCAATATTCCCGTACCTCACATGGTTGCGATGGGGGGACGAAGAAGGCTAGGTGAGCCAGGCGTTGGTAGTCCTGGTGAAAGTCAGTAGGCTGGGAGTTCAGGCAAATCCGGACTCCTAAGGCCGAGAGACGAGACGAACACCCCACGGGGTGGAAGTCATCGATGCCACGCTTCCAGGAAAAGCCTCTAAGCTTCAGATCATGTGGGACCGTACCCCAAACCGACACAGGTGGTCAGGTAGAGAATACCAAGGCGCTTGAGAGAACTCGGGTGAAGGAACTAGGCAAAATGGTGCCGTAACTTCGGGAGAAGGCACGCCGGCGTAGTGTGAAGGGCCTCGCGCCTGGAGCATGAACCGGTCGAAGATACCAGGTGGCTGCAACTGTTTATTAAAAACACAGCACTCTGCAAACGCGTAAGCGGACGTATAGGGTGTGACGCCTGCCCGGTGCCGGAAGGTTAATTGATGGTGTTAGCCCTCGGGCGAAGCTCCTGATCGAAGCCCCGGTAAACGGCGGCCGTAACTATAACGGTCCTAAGGTAGCGAAATTCCTTGTCGGGTAAGTTCCGACCTGCACGAATGGCGTAATGATGGCCACGCTGTCTCCACCCGAGACTCAGTGAAATTGAAATCGCAGTGAAGATGCTGTGTACCCGCGGCTAGACGGAAAGACCCCGTGAACCTTTACTATAGCTTCACACTGGACGCTGATGTTGCCTGTGTAGGATAGCTGGGAGGCTTTGAAACCCGGACGCCAGTTCGGGTGGAGCCAACCTTGAAATACCAGCCTGGCATCATTGGCGTTCTAACTCAGGTCCGTTATCCGGATCGAGGACAGTGTGTGGTGGGTAGTTTGACTGGGGCGGTCTCCTCCTAAAGAGTAACGGAGGAGCACGAAGGTACCCTCAGCACGGTCGGAAATCGTGCAGTGAGTGCAAGAGCATAAGGGTGCTTGACTGCGAGACAGACACGTCGAGCAGGTACGAAAGTAGGTTCTAGTGATCCGGTGGTTCTGTATGGAAGGGCCATCGCTCAACGGATAAAAGGTACTCCGGGGATAACAGGCTGATACCGCCCAAGAGTTCACATCGACGGCGGTGTTTGGCACCTCGATGTCGGCTCATCACATCCTGGGGCTGAAGTCGGTCCCAAGGGTATGGCTGTTCGCCATTTAAAGTGGTACGCGAGCTGGGTTTAGAACGTCGTGAGACAGTTCGGTCCCTATCTGCCGTGGGCGTTGGATGTTTGAGAAGAGCTGCTCCTAGTACGAGAGGACCGGAGTGGACGCACCTCTGGTGTTCCGGTTGTCACGCCAGTGGCATTGCCGGGTAGCTATGTGCGGACAGGATAACCGCTGAAAGCATCTAAGCGGGAAGCCCCCTTCAAGATGAGACATCCCTGAGGCCTTGAGCCTCCTGAAGGGCCCAGCGAGACCAGCTGGTTGATAGGCCGGGTGTGGAAGCGCTGCAAGGCGTTGAGCTAACCGGTACTAATTGCCCGTGAGGCTTGACCATATAACCCCAAGGGGTCTGCGCATTACGCGCGCAATTGCGGATACGCCGTCGAGAAATCGACGTGAGACGATCACGCCAGCATGATTCCAACCAGTTTTGCCTGACGACCATAGCGTTCGGGAACCACCTGATCCCATGCCGAACTCAGCAGTGAAACCGTTCAGCGCCGATGGTAGTGTGGGGTCTCCCCATGCGAGAGTAGGTCATCGTCAGGCATTTATTCAGAAACCCAGCTTCGAAAGAGGCTGGGTTTCGCCGTTTGGGGGTCTCCCATGTAGAGTAGCGGGAGGCCGCCCCCCGGAGCGCCGGCCGGGACGTCAGGCATTTATTCCAAAAACCCCGAGTTCGAAAGAGCTCGGGGTTTTTTCATGGGCATGGGAGACCCGCTCTTTACCTGGTGGGGACCGCTTCGCGGTCCAGGCTCGGGAGGGGGCGTTATCGGTCTGCACAAAACCAAATCACCCCCGGCAATGCCGGAGGTGATTATCATGGTCCAACCTGAGGAGTGATTGGTTACCCGTCCCTGGGTATAGTAGAGCGTCCGTATGGTCTATCAGGCATTACCAGGCCTGATCGTCATCATCCTCTTCTTCCCACTCTTCCTCTTCATTCTCCTCTTCTTCTTCCCACTCCTCGGTATCCCACTCTTCCTCTTCGTTCTCATACTCGGTATCAGCGCCAGTGCCAAAGCCGTCATCAGCTTCGCCTTCAGGGGCGGTTTCCTGCGGAACCGGCTCATGCTCCTCTTCCTCATGGAAGTCGGCAAATGCCAGCGGGCTGGCTGCAAGGCCAAAAGTGATACCAACAATACCGAGTTTCTTGAGGAATTCCTTGGACATCATGTGCATACCTCCATTGGGGTCTGACTTGAAGTACCTTGGTTTGGTGAAGCTTTTGGCTTCGTTCGTCATGGCGGTGAAGAGAGACCTTGGGAATGGCCTTGATGGTAAAGCTCTACCCGCATGTCTTGCTCCTCCTGGGTAGAGCAGATTACGGGCCAACTTTGCCAGTATTCAAAAAAAGTTTTATATATCAAAGTTATGGTGGTGTGCTGCGGTTCGGCAGTGTCGATGAAGAGGGCGAACAAGGTGGTGACATCTGACACATGCGCCTATGTAACACGTGCGATTCGTTCTCACTTATGCCTTTGGCTTGATCATCAGTGGGTGAGTGGGGTGAGCGGGGTGAGCGGGGTGAGAAGGCAAAACCCGGTGCCAAGGGCACCGGGTATGGTAGAGGGGACGTTGGTGAGTGATGTCTAGACGACACCTTGCTCTATCATGGCATCGGCTACCTTGCGGAAGCCGGCTATGTTGGCGCCGAGTACCAGGTTCGTTGGCTGATCAAATTCCGTGGCAGTATCGGCACACTGCTTGTGGATATCGGCCATGATGGCCTGGAGCTTGGTGTCGACCTTTTCCAGCGTCCATTGTTGCATGCTGCTGTTCTGGGCCATTTCCAGCTGGCTGGTGGCTACTCCTCCGGCGTTGGCGGCCTTGCCGGGGCCGTAGGCGATACGGGACTCGAGAAAGCGATCCACCGCCTCGGCGGTGGAGGCCATGTTGGAGCCTTCGCTGATGCAGTGAATGCCATTGTCCAGCAAGGCCCGCGCGTCGGCTTCCGTCACCTCGTTCTGTGTGGCGCTGGGGAAGGCAACATCGCCTTTGATGCGCCACACCGCATGGCCATCCGAAGGGTAGTCTTTGGCATCGATGTAGTGCGCCTCCGGATGGTGCTCGACATATTCACGCAGGGAGGCGCGCTTGACCTCCTTGAGCAGCTTGAGGGTGTCCAGGCTGATGCCTTCCGGATGGTGGATGGTGCCACGGGAGTCAGAGCAGGTCACTGGCCGGGCGCCGAGGTGGTAGAGCTTCTCGATGGTATAAATGGCCACGTTACCCGCACCCGACACCAGGCAGGTCTTGCCCTCGATACCGTCCCCCCGTGCTTCGAGCATGTTCTGAGCAAAGTAGACCGCACCATAGCCGGTGGCCTCCTTGCGACCCAGGGAGCCACCCCAGTTCAGCCCCTTGCCGGTGAGAATGCCTTCGTAGCGCCCCGTGAGGCGCTTGTACTGACCGTACATGTAGCCAATCTCGCGGGCGCCAACGCCGATGTCACCGGCCGGTACGTCGGTAGTGGGGCCGATATGGCGATACAGCTCGGCCATGAAGGCTTGGCAGAAGCGCATGATTTCGCCATCGGACTTGCCCTTCGGGTCGAAGTTGGAGCCGCCTTTGCCGCCACCTATCGGAAGGCCGGTCAGGGCATTCTTGAAGATCTGCTCGAAGCCCAGGAACTTGATGATGCTGGCGTTGACGCTCGGGTGAAAGCGCAGCCCGCCCTTGTAGGGCCCCAATGCGGAGTTGAACTGGATGCGGTAGCCTTGTTGACATGCACTCGTCCGGCATCATCAGTCCAGCTGACCCGGAACATGATCTGCCGCTCAGGTTCGACAATGCGCTCGATAATGCTGTGCTGATGATAGCGCGGCACTGTATCGAGCAACGGGCGCAGGCACTCGAGAACTTCCTCCGCTGCCTGATAGAACTCGCTCTGGGCAGGGCTGCTTTTCCTGAGCCCTTCAAGGGTATCGTGGACGTAGGTCATGTGGGTTCCTGATCGAAAAAAGGTTGAGCCCACTATAATCCAATGCACCATTATGCAGCAACTGTATAGGGCATGCTGAGATTAGACATAGATATGAGGCGAAAAGTCTTCAAAAATGACGAAACCTGTGCACCATCATTGCGCACTAATTGTTTCTCATAAACGATAGATAAACGTAAAGCCTCTTCGCACCCATGCCCGGCAGATGGCTGGTATCATGTGCTGCCTTGATTAACCTGGGAGTTCCGGAGCCTTGACCCTGACGACGCCGGCCCTGCTGTTTCCTGCCATTTCGCTGCTGCTGCTGGCCTATACCAATCGATTCCTGGTACTGGCTCAGTTGATCCGCAAGCTGGCGGAGCAGGAGCGCAGCCTTCATCAGGACGCTACGGCACGCCAGATCCTTCTGCTGCGCCAGCGAATTTCGTTGACGAAGCGCATGCAGGTTGCCGGCGTGCTGAGTTTCCTGCTTTGTACCCTGTCGATGTTCGCCCTTTTTCTCTCGTTCGAGATGCCGGGCATGATCCTGTTCGGGGCAAGCCTGGTGACGCTGTCCGTGTCCCTGGTCTATTCGCTGTGGGAGGTGACGATTTCGACCAACGCATTGAACGTGCAGTTGCAGGATATCGAAGCGCTGAGCGAGGAGCAGAAGCGCGATGAGGGTATTTCGAAAGAAACCAAGGAGGCTCCTTGACACGGGACACAGAAGAACACGCTCCGCGACCTGGACAGATGCTGTTCTACTGCCGGCCCGGCTTCGAGGCGGATCTGGCGGCTGAAATCGACTTTCGTGCCAGTGGGCTCGGTTGGCCCGGGCGGTCGGAATACACTCCCCAGGCCGGATACGTCTGCTTTCATGCGGAGGACGAGCGCCCCATCAACCTGCTGCAGCGTGAACTGCCGCTGGAGGGGCTGATATTCGCCCGGCAGAGCCTGGTTGCACTTCCAGCGCTGACGTTGTCACGAGAGAACCGGCTGACGCCGATCATCGAGCAGGTAGTGGCTAGCGGTTGGAGCTTCGATGCCATCTGGCACGAAACGCCAGACACCAATGATGGCAAGGCCCTATCGGGACTGATCAAGGCGCTGACGCGTCCCCTCGAATCGATGCTGAAGAAGCGCGGGGCGCTGCGGCGCAAGGCGTCCGGGCGCAGGCTTCACCTGTTCTGGAGCGATGGCGATCGGGTGCAGCTGGGGATGAGCTTCCCCGGAAATCGTAGCGAACTGCCGAGTGGCATTCGTCGGCTGCGTTTCCCCCATGCGGCACCGAGCCGCTCGACCCTGAAGCTGGAGGAGGCATGGCACGAGTTTGTGCCGCGGGACCAGTGGGACGAGCGATTGGCCGAGGGTATGCAGGCAGCTGACCTCGGTGCCGCGCCGGGCGGCTGGACCTGGCAATTGGTGGCCCGAGGCATGCATGTCTTTGCCATCGATAATGGGCCGATGGACAAGGCATTGATGGCGTCGGGGATGGTGGAGCATCTGCGCGAGGATGGCTTCGTTTGGCAGCCACCGGGGAGACTCGACTGGCTGGTGTGCGATATCGTAGACAAGCCTTCGCGGGTCACAGCCATGGTGCAGCGCTGGCTGGAACGACGCTGGTGTCGCGAGGCGATATTCAACTTGAAGCTGCCGATGAAGCGTCGTTGGGAAGAGGTGACGCGCTGCCTGTCGGGGCTGGAGGTGGCGCTGCTCGATGCCGGCGTGGGGGCGGAGATTCGCTGCCGGCATCTTTATCATGACCGGGAAGAGGTCACGGTGCATGTCAGGTTGTTGGACTGATTCCATCGACAACGATGGTTGATGTTAGAATCAGCCCGGTTAATCGAGAGCGGTTCGCTGCGGAGGGGCTAGTAGGACGGCTCATAGATGCGAATGGACTCATCCTCGGTCAGCAGTGGCCAGATACGCTGCATGACCCGAGAGCGCTCCTCGCTGTTGTACCACTCCTTCCAGGCGCGAAGGTCGCGCCATTTGGTGATCATCAGGCGTCTGTCGCTGTGCCCGAGTTCCATGAGCGTCTCGCCGCCCACGAAGCCCCTGGCCCCCAAGGACCAGCGGATGGCCTCCCGGGCGGCCTCCTCATACTCCTCCTCCAGGCCGGGCATGATGCGACGTTCGATAATGATCTTGATCATCTAAGCTGGCTCCCTACACCGAGGTCAATCGATGGTTGATACTGCCGACTCCCTGCCGGACTTTCAGGCTGAACTGGACACCAGCGGACTTTACTGCCCGGAACCCATCATGCTGATGCACAACAAGGTCCGTGACATGCAGTCCGGCGAGGTGCTGAAGGTAGTGGCCACCGATCCGGCCACTACCCGGGACGTGCCGAAGTTCTGCAGCTTTCTGGGTCATGAGTTGCTGACTCAGCAGGCGTCGGGCGACCGGTACCTCTACTTTATCCGCTTAGGCTGATGTATCGCCAGACCTTGCACGAAAAGCGCCTGCGTTTGCTGTCTTTCGTACTTGGCCTGGCGGTGGTTGAACGTTACCGGTGATGGACGTCTCAACCGGAGGTCGCCGATGCGTCGGGAATTACCATCAGGGCCAGGGCTTCCAGCGTGCCGGGGTCCTGCTCGCGGATGCGACTGGCGATGCTGCGCTGAAAGAAGTAGACCAGGCGGTGGCGGCTATGACCGGGATAGAGGCAGGGGTCTCCCGGGAGCACGGGGGTGGACTCGATCAGTTTCTCGTCGGCCAGCAGCGCTTCAACGTTGCCGTCACTGTAGAGGCGCCAGCCGAACACCTGCTTCAACTGCCATGGGCTGCGGTCGTCATCGACGCATAGGGCATGTGTACCCAAGGTGTCCGGCAGTTGCTGGATCAGGGTAATGTCGCGGGTCTCTTCATAATCGAAGTAGGCGGCGGCATGCTCCAGTTCGTAGGCCTTGTGGGGCGGTGCCGTCTCCATCAGTTCTTCGGTTTCCGGGTCACGATAACCGACGAAGCTGCCATGCTCGGCGTCGTCGATGTGATGGCAAGGCGTGAGCGACTCCATCCAGGGCACGAGGCCAACCACCTCACCATCTTCGCGAAGGCCCCAGGCGAGAATCGGCATGCCATAGAAGGAGTCGGGGTCGGAGGCGAGACGATAGACCATCTCCAGGCCGTCGAGCTCTGGAGAAAGTCGTATCAGGCGGCGCTTGGCCAACTGTTTCTGGCGCATCGTTTCCAGGTCGATGACCCGGGCAGGGCGGGGTGACATTGTCATACCCATGATCTCCCTCCAGATTCTGCATGGGCCGAGCTGTAAAGGGTCACGGCTGCGGCAAGGCTGACGGGATCCACACCTACCTACTCCTCCCACCAATATCACAGAGTCACCGTGTAAGTTAAGCCTGACGCAAGGTTTTTCACTCACACTGCTCGGCGAGAGCCTGCCAGTAGCGTCGATGCTCATCGCGTGCCGCGACAAAGGCGGAGAGCGGCGCCTCGGGATTATCCAGCGACAGCCAGCGGTCGCGATAGCGAGCGATGGCCTCGGGAGGGGGGACATGGCTCTCCAGCAGCTCGTCGACAGCACCGAGCCAGCGGCTGGCTAACGCTTCAAGGTTGTCGAGCCACCCGGCAGTCGGCTTCTGCTGAAACTGCGACTTCAGTTCGGGGCCGGACTCAGCCAGCAGTTGACAGCTTGCCGTATCGGCCAGGCTGGCTTCCAGCAGCGCATTGGCCTCACCAAGGCGTTGCTCGGCCAACAGCAGGGCCCGCAGGATTTCTGCCGTGAGAGGCCGACGCCGCAGGGTATCGAGATACCCCTCGAGGGTTGATGACTCATGCTGCCACTCCTGGCTGAACTGGTTCAGGGTGGCGGCTTGCAACCACTCGATGGCTGACACCTGTTCATCGATGGCGGCGCTTGAGTCTGGCTCCAGGGGAGAGCTGGCCCGGGAGAAGCTGCCGGTCCACTCATCGGAGTCGAACAGGGTGTTCCAGCTGACCAGTGGCAACTGCTCGGTCTTGGCTGCGGTAAGTCGTGCCAGGCGGTCGCGGTTGTTCTCGGAGAGAGACTCTGGCACATCACTGTGCCAGCAGGCATGTAGTCGCCGCCAGAGCTCCAACTCATAGATCCAGCGCTGACTGGGGGGCGCTACCCGTCCAAGCTGGTTGTTGCGCGCCGCCACCAGGGAGGTGATATGGCACTCACGCAGGGCGTAGAGATCGAGCATACCCTCGCGGATTTCGGGAATATCGAACAGGCGCTCGCGACGATCGGGAAAGGCACCGATATTGACGGGGTCGGCGGGCTGCGGCTGTGGCTGCCCCAGCGCCTGGGCGAGATCCCGCTGGTAACTCGTCAGCAGGGCATCCCCTTCGCCACTGCCGCCGCAGCCGACCAGCAAGGCGGCGATCAGCAGCCCGGCCAGGGGGCGCAGCAGGCGGTGCTCAGCTACGCGGGATCTCGATTGCACCATTCGCCACCCCCCTGGCCAGTCGCCGCAGTCGCTCGCCGAGCAACATGGCGGCTACGGTCAGTCCGGCGATCAAGCCGATCCAGTAGCCGTGAACCCCAAGGGGCTCGCTCCAGCCGGCAAGGCCACGCATGCCCAGCCAGTGTCCCCCACCCAGCCCGACCAGCCAGTAGGCGATCAGCGTGATCACCATGACGATCCTCGTATCCTTGTAGCCACGCAGCGCCCCGGCCAGGTTGACCTGCAGCGAGTCGGAAACCTGATAGACCATTGCCAGTATGACCAGTGAAACCGCCAGTCGTTGCACCTCGAGGTCGTGGGTATAGAGAGCGATGACCGGCTCGGCGGTGAACCACAGCAGCAGGCTGTTGAGCCCGGCCACCAGCAGGCAGATGGCGATACCGTTCCAGGCCACCAGGCGGGCATGGTCGGGGCGGCCCTGCCCCAGGGTATTACCGACCCTCACGGTCAACGCCATGCTCAGCGACAGCGGCAGCATGAACAGGATCGAGGTGTAGTTGAGTGCGACCTGATGAGCCGCTACCGTCACTTCGCCGAGGCTGGCGATGAATAGTGCAATCAGGGTGAACAGTGTCACTTCGACGAAGATCGCCACCCCAATGGGCACGCCGACATAGAGCAGCTCGCCGATCAGCTTCCAGCGGGGAGGTGAGGGGTCACACCAGAGTTCGACATCGCCATAGGCCCGTGAGCGCCGGGTGTAGGCGATCATCGCCAGGCTCATTACCCACATGGAGAGCGCAGTGGCGATACCGCAGCCGAAGGCGCCCAGTGCGGGGAGCGCCTGCACCCAGGTGGGTAGCCAGTCGCCGAACAGTGCGGTGAGTCCATCGCCGCCGTAGATCAGCACATAGTTGCTGGGAATGTTCACGGCCAATCCCACCAGGCTGATCCACAGCGCCGGGCGGGTGTGGTTCATGCCGTCGGAGAAGGCTCTCAGGGCCTGGAACAGTGCCACCCCGGGCATGCCGAAGGCCACGGCGGAGAGGTAGGCTGCCGAACGCCTTGCCACTTCGTCGGGCACCTCCATCAGCCGGAAGATCGGCATCACCGTGAACCACAGCAGCAAGGCTGCGCCCAGGCCGAGTGCCAGGGCCACCCAGAGGGCCTGATGCACGTTGGGGCGGATGCGGGCGGTAGTGCCTCCCCCGAGCAGCTGGGCGACGATGGGGGTCAGTCCCATCAGAGTGCCGGTCATGAACAGCATCAGCGGTAGCCAGATACTGGAACCCACGGAAACCGCCGCCAGGTCGGTGGCGCTCAGGCGTCCGGTCATCATCACATCGGCAACGCTCATGCCGGCCTGGGCCAGCTGGGCGCCGCATATCGGTAGCGCCAGGGTGATCAACGGCCGCGTTTCCTTGCGGCTGACGCTGACGAGTTGGCTGAGGAAGGTGGCCAAGGATAGTGCTCCATGCAGGCGACAGTAGCCGCCATGACGTCGTAATGCCTCGCTCAATGAGCGAGGGAACCGGTTATGTTAGCAATTGCCGGTGGTTTTCGCGCGCTGACTCACTGGCTTATAATGAATTCTTATCAATGACCCGGAGGCCACGTGACCCACCGACTCGACGATCTGATCGCCCTGTTCGATGGACTCTTCCAGGACGCCTTCAATACGCGGTTGGTGCGTGGTGGCGATGAGCCGCTGTATCGGCCGGCCGATGCTGACTGCTCCTTTCATCGGGTGATCTTCGCGCATGGATTCTATGCCAGCGCCCTGCACGAGATCAGTCACTGGTGCATCGCCGGGGAGCGGCGGCGTCGGCAGGAGGACTATGGCTACTGGTATCTTCCCGATGGCCGCGATACCGAGCAGCAGCGCGCCTTCGAGACTGCGGAGGTGGCACCCCAGGCGCTGGAGCTGCTGTTCACACGGGCCTGCGGTCGCCAGTTCAATGTCAGCGTCGACAATCTGGGTGGCGAGGCGGAGGTGGATCGTGACGCCTTCCGTGCCCGGGTCGAGGCGAGGGCCGTGCGCTATGAGCGTGAGGGGCTGCCGGACCGGGCGGCGGCGTTCCACGCCGCTCTGAAGGCATTCTACCGCGAGGGGCGAAGCCTGGACGATGCCGTGGCGTCGGGTCGCGATTGGCTACCCTCGTCGCTGCCGGCCTGACCCCACGCCTCCTTGCCCAGGGTCAGCAGCGGTGCCAGGGCGGGAGGGGGATTGCGGGCCGGATAGGCGACGCCAATGGTCTGATGGATGGCCAGGCCATCGATGGGGCGGCACTGCACGTCGTGTCGCGCGAGGATCTCCGGCCATGCCGGTACCAGGGAGGCCCCGACCCCCGCGGCAACCAGGCCCAGGGTGTACTCGATGGTGCGCAGCCGCGCGCGGATCTGACAGCGCAGCTCCGCCGCGTTCAGGGCGACGGCGAGCTGCTCCATGGCGGCGCAGGGGTGGCGCCAGATGAAGGGCAGTCCATCCAGGTCGCCCAAGGCAATCGATGTCTGCATGGCCAGGGAGTGTCCGCTGGGCAGTGCCAGGCGATAGCTGTCGTGCCAGATCGGCTGGAAACGCTCTCCCTGAGCCAGGTCCTGCTCGCCAATGATGCGTGCATCGCATCGCTCCTCCGGATTGACCAGCGTCAGGGCCAAGTTGTCACCACGGCCGATGTACTCCTTGAGCAGCGTCGTCATGCGACTGGCCCCCAGAGAACGCATCAGGCCCAGGCGAACCGGGGTGGGCGGTGAATCGGTGCGAAACAACCGGCCGATGGCGTCCAGGTTTTCGCTGACCTGGCGCGCCAGGGGGTAGAGCCGGTGTCCCTCTTCGGTGGCGGTGATGCCGCGTCGGTGCCGCTCGAACAGTGGGGTGCCGAGCCTCTCCTCCAGTTGGCCCAGCGCCGTGGAGATGGAGGGCTGGGCCACATGGCAGCGTCGGGCGGCGGCGCTGATCGAGCCGCTCTCGTAGGCGACGATGAAGTAGCGCAGGCTGCGCACATCCATAAGGGTTGCCTATGCCTGATGAAGGATATCGATATTATCCCTTTATCAGGCAGGCGCGCTAGGCTGTAGGCATTCACCCTCGCGAATGCCGACAGGAGCCCGTTACCGTGGCCGACCCGCTGCCCCAGGAAAAACTGTTCTTCTCTGCCTTGCGTACCGGCGACTGGCCAGAACCCGAACAGGCGTGGACGCTCGACGAGGCTGGGCTCAGCCCCGCTGGCCTGGCCGAGCTGTTCGAGAGCCAGTTGATGAGTCGCCACCTGGACCTGCATGCGCGCCGCCTGCAGGCCAGAGGCGAGGCCTTCTATACCATCGGCAGCGCCGGCCACGAAGGCAATGCCGCCATCGCCCGGGCCTTTCGACCCACCGATCCCGCCTTCCTGCACTATCGCGACGCTGCCTTCCTTATCCAGCGAAGCCGCAGCGTGCCGGGGCAGACGCCGCTCTGGGACCTGCTGTTGAGCTTCGCTGCCTCGGCCGACGACCCCGTCTCCGGTGGTCGCCACAAGGTGCTCGGCTCGAAGACGCTGCATATACCGCCCCAGACCAGCACCATCGCCTCGCACCTGCCCAAGGCGATGGGTGCCGCCTACGGGCTCGGCCTTTGGCGACGCCTGGGCGGCGGCGGTGAATGGCCGGCGGATAGCGTGGTGGTCTGCAGTTTCGGCGACGCGTCGTTCAATCACTCCACCGCCCAGGGGGCACTCAATGCCGCCGGCTGGGCCGCCTACCAGGGCGCCCCCATGCCCCTGGTGATGGTCTGCGAGGACAACGGCATCGGTATCTCCACCCCCACGCCCGACGGCTGGATCGAGGCGAGCATGCGCGCTCGCCCCGGTTTCCATTACCTGAGCTGTGATGGCCTCGATCTGCTCGATACCTGGCAAGCCGCCCGTGAGGCGGCGCGCATCGCTCGCCGCCACAGGCAGCCGGTGTTCCTGCACATGCGTTGCGTGCGGCTGTTCGGCCACGCGGGCTCCGACGCCCAGCAGGCCTACATGCCGCCACAGCGGATCAAGGCCGACGAGGCGCGCGACCCCTTGCTGGTCAGCGCCGGGCTGCTCCAGCGCCACGACGTGCTCGGCCAGGTACAGATTGGCGAGCTCTATCGAGCGTGGGAGACCGAGTTGCCCAGGTCGCCGAAGAGGCGATTCGCCGTCCCCGGCTCGAAAGCGCCGAGCAGGTCATGGCCAGCATCGTGCCGCCGCTGCGGCCAGGTCGCCAGCAGCCGTGGCAGGGTGACATCGACAACGCCCCCGCGCCCATGGCCAAGCTGCTCAACCAGTCGCTGCATCGCCTGATGAGCCGCTATCCGCACCTGGTGATGGCCGGTGAGGATATCGGCCGCAAGGGGGGCGTCTACGGTGTCACCCAGAAGCTGCAGGCACAGTTCGGCCCCCATCGGGTGATCGATACCCTGCTGGACGAGCAGAGCATCCTCGGGCTCGGTATCGGCCTGGGTCACAATGGCCTGGTGCCGATTCTGGAGATCCAGTTCCTGGCCTACCTGCACAACGCCGAGGACCAGCTGCGGGGCGAGGCGGCCACGCTGAGCTTCTTCTCCAACGGCCAGTACACCAACCCCATGGTGGTGCGTATCGCCGGGCTTGGCTATCAGAAGGGCTTCGGTGGTCATTTCCACAACGACAACGCCATCGCCGTGCTGCGCGATATTCCCGGCCTGCTGGTGGCCTGCCCGTCGAACGCCGCCGACGCCGTCGGGCTGATGCAGGAAGCGGTTCGCCTGGCCGACGAGGAGCAGCGCGTGGTGGTCATGCTGGAGCCCATTGCCCTGTACCACAACCGCGACCTGCTCGAGGAGGGTGACCAGCAGTGGTGTTTCACCGACCGGGGCCGGCGCACTACCTGCCGGTAGGAGAGCTGGGTCAGTGGGGGGCGGGGCGCGAACTCGCCATCGTCACCTATGGCAACGGCGTCTACCTTTCGCGGCAGGCCGCCGTGCGCCTGGAGGCCGAAGGCATTGCCCTGCGTATCGTCGACCTGCGCTGGTTGACCGCCATCGACCATGAGGCCGTTCATCGCCACGTCGCCGACTGCGACCAGGTGCTGGTGGTGGACGAGTGTCGCCGCAGCGGCTCGATTAGCGAGGAGTTGATGACCGGCCTGGTGGAGCGCGGCGTGGAGAGTCACCGCCTGCACCGGCTCACGGCCGAGGACAGCTTTATTCCGCTGGGACGGGCCGCCACGGTGACCCTGCCCTCGGCGGATGCCATCGTCGAGCGGGCGCGGCGAGCCGTCGCCAGGCCTGCGTCGGCCGGTTTCGAAGGAGTGGTGGCAGCACCGAGCAGTAAGGTATCGGCAGGGAGTGACAGCGAATGACAGCCTCGAATTCGACAGCGGTGCGTGAACGGCTCCTGGTGGTCTGCCCCGGTCGCGGCACCTACAATGCCCCGGAGTGGGGTAGTCTGAAGCGCTTTGCGGCGGGCAGCGAGTGGCTGGCCCGTTTCGATGCCCAGCGCCGCGAGGCGGGCCTGCCCAGTCTCAGCGAGCTGGACAGCGAGATACCCTTTCGCCAGGGCCTGCATGGCCGGGGCGAGCACGCCTCGCCGTTGATCTATGCCTGTGCCCTGGCCGATATGCAGGCCATCGACCCCGAACGCTATGAGGTGGTTGCCGTTACCGGCAACTCCATGGGCTGGTATATCGCCCTGGCGGGCAGTGGTTCCTTGGAACCGGAAGACGCCCACCACCTGATCGGCACCATGGGGCAGATGATGCAGGAGAGCCTGATCGGTGGGCAGGTGCTCTACCCTTGGGTGGACGACCAGTGGCGGCCGCAGTGGTCGCTGCGCCGTGACCTGCTGGCGCTGGTCGACCGGCTGCACGGTGTGCAGGGGGCGGCGCTCTACATCTCCATTGACCTGGGCGGGATGCTGGTCTTCGGCGGCAACGAAGCCGGGCTGGCCAGGCTGACCGAGGCCTTGCCGCCACGGGAGCGCTTCCCGATGCGGCTGCATCAGCACTCGGCCTTTCACACCCCGCTACAGGAGGAGGTGCGGGAGGCGGCTCGCCAGCGCCTGACCGCTGCTCCATTCCAACCGCCGAAGGTGCCAATGATCGACGGGCGTGGGCATATCTGGACGCCCTGGAGCACCGACCCCAAGACGCTATGGGACTACACTCTGGGTGAGCAGCTGGTGGCGCCCTATGACTATACGGCGGCACTGCGGGTCGGGGTGAGGGAGTTCGCCCCGGATCGCATCGTCATTCCCGGCCCTGGCGCGACCCTGGGCGGTGCCACCGCCCAGGCGCTGATCCAGCTGGGTTGGAAGGGGCTCGACAGCAAGGCGCGCTTCCAGGCCTGCCAGGCCGACGACCCCCGCCTGATCTGCATGGGCATTCCCGAGCAACGGGACTGGCTGCTGCGCTGACGCCTGGCCACAAGGTCACTACTCGGCGAGGCCCAGGCGCTCGTGCAGTCGCAGCATCACCTCGACCTCGTGCTCGGGCCGCATCGGCTCGAGCCCCATCTCGCCGAACAGCTCGTTGCGGGCACGGCTCCATTCACCGCCGGCCAGAGCGGGATAGAGGCTGTCGGCCGGGGCGAGTTCGACGAAGGGGTCGAGGCCGTAGGTGTCGAAGAGGCGAGCCAGGGCGGCCTCGTCGTCGCTGATGCCGGCGGTGAACAGCGTGGCGTTGAAGTGGTCGTTTTCCAGTTCCCTTATCACGTCCAAGGGGCTTGCACCGAAGCTGGTCAGCTCTTCCATGCTGTAGCCGTTCAAGGCATTCATCTCGTCGTCGAGCCAGTCGTCATCGGGCTGGATCAGGGTGTGCTTGATGCGTCCGTCCGGTAGCACCCAGGCAATGGCCAGGGGCAGGTCGCTGTCGTCGCCGGTCTCCACGGCAATGAATCCGGGAATGTCGGCCATGTCAGTGCTCCTCCTGCTGGGAATCGCCAGCAACGATAGGCTCCTCGGTCTCTGCCAGTCGGAAGAAGGCCTGAGCGGTTCGGGTAGTGGCGTGGGCCAGCTCGACTTCACTGACACCCTGCCAGTGTGCGATCTCTCTCACGATCCAGGGCAGCAAGGCCGGCTCGTGTCGCCTGCCCTTGAGTTTGGCAGGTAAATTGCGCGGTAGCAGGTAGGGGCAGTCGGTTTCCACCATCAGTCGATTCAACGGAATCTCGCCGACCAGTTCGCGCAGGTGGTGACCGCGCCGCTCATCGCAGATCCAGCCGGTCAGGCCGATGTGCAGATCGAGGTCGCGGTAGCCGAAGAGCGTCGCGCGGTCGGCGGTGAAGCAGTGGATGACGGCGTCCGGGATATCGTCGCGCCAGGCGTGGAGGATATCGCGCATGCGACTGCCGGCGTCGCGCTCATGGATGAACAGCGGCTTGCCGCACTCCACCGCCAGACCCAGCTGTGCCTCGAAGGCGCGCTCCTGCTCCGCGGGCGTCGAGAAGTTGCGGTTGAAATCCAGCCCGCATTCGCCCACCGCCACCACCTCGGGCTGCCGGTGCAGGTCCTGCATGGCCCGCTGCAGCCCGGCATCCCAACGGCTGGCGTCATGGGGGTGGACCCCGGCGGTGGCATGGAGACCAGGGTGGCGTCGCGCCAGCTCCACTGCCTGCTCGGCATGCTCGCGGTCGGTGCCGGTGAGGATCAGGCCGGTGACATTGGCCGCCCGGCTCGCGCCAATACCGCGTCGAGGTCACGGGCAAAGCTCTCATGGGTCAGGTTGGCGCCGATATCCACCAGCGGGGCGGGGGAGCGAAACCGCAGCGCCTCGGGCAGAAAATCATCGCAGGTCTCGGTCGTGTCAACCAAGGCGGAACTCCTCGTCGCATCTGGCATCGGGGCGAGTGCCTCCGGGTGTGCCGTATTGTACAGGACCACGGCGAGCCGGCCATGCGTTACACTAGCCGCCTCGATGATTGGATGAGGTAATCGCGTGACCCTGCTACGTCTGGAACGGCTGCAACTGGCCTATGGCAACCATGTACTGCTCGACGGTGCCGACCTGGTGCTGGAGAGGGGCGAGCGACTGGCGCTGGTGGGCCGCAACGGCACCGGCAAGTCGACGCTGCTCAAGCTGGTGGCCGGCGAGATCCTGCCTGATGGCGGCAGCATATGGCGCGCGCCGGGACTCAAGATCGGCGTGCTGGCCCAGGACCTGCCGGCAGCGTCCGGCGAGACCATCTTCGATGTGGTGGCCGAAGGGCTGCCCCAGGCCGGCAAGCTGCTCGCCGAATATCATCACTTGATCCAGGACCCTGACCCGGATATGAACCGCATGGCCCAGCTCCAGACCCGGCTGGAAGCCATCGACGGCTGGTCCTTCCACCAGCGCATCGACGTGGTGCTGACGCGGCTGGGGCTTCCCGCCGACGACGAGATGGCCTCGCTGTCGGGTGGCTGGCGTCGTCGCGTGGCCCTGGCCCGGGCCCTGGTCGCCGAACCAGACCTGTTGCTGCTCGACGAGCCCACCAACCACCTGGACCTGGACACCATCGCCTGGCTGGAGGAGCAGCTTGCTGCCTTCCCCGGCTCGGTGCTGTTCATCACCCACGACCGGGCCTTCCTGTCGAAGCTGGCAACGGCGATCCTGGAGCTCGATCGCGGCCGCCTGGGACGCTATCCCGGTGACTATGCGAAGTACCAGGAACAGAAGAGCCATGAGCTGGAGGTGGAGGCACGGGAGCACGCCGAGTTCGACAAGAAGCTCGCCCAGGAGGAGGCGTGGATTCGCCAGGGGATCAAGGCCCGCCGTACCCGCAACGAGGGCCGGGTGCGTGCCCTCGAGCAGCTGCGTCGAGATCGCAGCCAGCGTCGCGAGCGCCAGGGCAAGGCCAACCTCAGCGTGGACGGCGGCGAGCGCAGCGGCAAGCGGGTCGTCGAGCTCAAGCATGTTACCCATCGCTTCGGCAACGAGGTGGTGATCCGCGACCTCAGCCTGGAGATACAGCGTGGCGACCGCATCGGCCTGATAGGGCGCAACGGGGCCGGCAAGACCACCCTGCTCAAGATTCTGCTTGGCCAGCTCGAGCCGAGCGAGGGGGAAGTCCGCCTCGGCACCAACCTGCAGGTGGCCTATTTTGACCAGCTTCGAGCCGGTCTCGAGCCGGAGAAGACCGTCTACGACAACGTGGCCCAGGGTAGCGATCGGGTCACCGTGGGTGGCAAGGACAAGCATGTCATCAGCTACCTGCAGGATTTCCTGTTCACCCCCGAGCGTGCCCGCCAGCCTGTCAAGGCGCTCTCCGGCGGCGAGTCCAACCGCCTGTTGCTGGCCAAGCTGTTCACCCAGCCGGCCAACGTCCTGGTGCTCGACGAGCCGACCAACGATCTCGATGTGGAGACGCTGGAGCTGCTGGAAGAGCTGCTGCTCAACTTCGAGGGCACCCTGCTGCTGGTCTCCCATGACCGCGCCTTCATGGACAACGTGGTGACCGGGGTGCTGGCCTTCGAGGGCGAGGGTCAGGTGCGCGAATACGTGGGCGGCTATACCGACTGGGTTCGTCAGGGCGGTAGCCTGCCGCCGGCGCCTGGGAAGGGGCGGCCCGCCAGGGTATCGAGCCCACGCATCAGACAGCTGAGCCGGCCGAGGGGAAAAGGAAACCTGAGCCAGAAGCGGCGAAGAAAGCGGTCAAGCTCTCCTACAAGCTCCAGCGCGAGCTGGACATGCTGCCATCACGGATCGAGAGCCTGGAGGCCGACGTGGCTGAATTCGAGTCTCGCGTCGGAGATCCTGGCTTCTACCAGCAGGACGCCGACAGCGTTACCGCCACCCTGCAGGCGCTGAACGACAAGCAGGCCGAGCTGGAGGCGGCCATGGAGCGATGGATGGAGCTTGAGGCGATGGCCGCCGGGGAGTAAGCGAAAATCGCTGCTGTGCTCCGGCGGCGGCCTACCTGTCATCGCCCGCTGCGCGAACTCTCTGCTTGCCCGAGGCGGAGCGATCCAGGAGAAGCGCGCCGATAAAGCCGGGGACCTACTCGGCGCTCTTCTCGCCCTTCTTGCCGACACGTACGGCAAGAACGTCGCACTGGGCGCCGTGCAGCACGCCGGTGGAGGTGGAGCCGAGCAGCAGGGCGAAGCCATGGCGTCCATGGGAGCCCACCACGATCAGGTCGACGCTATGCTCCTCCGCGAAGCGGTGGATCTCGGTATCGGGCATGCCCACCACCACATGCTGGTTCTCCTTGGCGACGTGGGGGTCGGCTATCTCGGCCAGGCGCTGTTTGGCATGCTCGTCAAGCTGATCCTGAATACTGGTGAGATCCATGGGGATATCGCCGCCGTAGGCGAAGCCCAGCGGCTCCAGGGTATGCATGATGGACAGTTTCGCCTGGTTGCGTTCGGCGATCTGCAGGGCACGCTCGAGAACCTTGTGGGAGTCCTTGGTCAGGTCGACGGCGACCAGGATGTGGCGGTATTCATTGCTCATGTCAGGCTCCTGCGAAACGGCATGGTTAGAGAGGCATGCCTTCACTCTAGGACGACTGCCGAGCCAAGACAACGACTTGCGTCAAGATTCATTCAGGAGAAGCTGATGATTTGGGCGATGATAATCGGGGTGCTGCTATTGATGGTCGCACCAGTAATGTGGCTCAAGCCCAGCCCCAGGCAGCGCCGCATCGCACCGCTGCGCAATGCCGCGGCGAAAGCCGGGGTCAGGGTGAAGCTGGAGGCACCGCCGCTGCATGGGATTGGTACGGCCATGCCAGGCTATCGCTGGACCTATCCTGTCGAGTCCCCCGGCCCCCGGTTCCTGCTGGTGCGTGATAGTGACGCCAGCGACGCGCTGAAGCCCTACCTGGCGGGCTGGCGTTGGCGTATCGAGCCGCTGCGCGCATTGCCGGATGAGGCGCGGGAGCCGCTGGAGTCACTGCTGATGCGCCTGCCCCAGGATGCCCTTGTGGTTGAGTCCAGCGAACATGGGCTCACGCTCTGGTGGTGGGAGTCCCAGGGCGCCGAGCGCTTCCTGACCTATGTGGCCGACTTTCGCCGCCTGCGCGATGCCCTGGCAGGCCATGCCGACCGGCCCCCCGTCACCCGTGCCTTCGGCGAGGGAGAAGGCTCCACCCCCGGCTAAGGTCCGAACTCAGGATGAGGGGGTCAGGCGCCGCTTTCGCGGGCCTGTATTGCCAGGCCATTGTTTTCGATGTGGGCCAGCAGGGCGTCCAGTTGCTTGACGTCGTCATCGCTGAGGCCTGACAGCATCTCGCGTCGCGCCTGGGTCACGACTTCATCGATCTGCTCAAGCAGTGGTGTTGCTTCGGGGGTGAGGAAGACGCGCTTGGTGCGGCGGTCCTGCTCGCAGGGCCGCCGTTCGATCAGGCCCTGCTCCGAGAGCTGGTCGAGGGTGCGCACCAGCGACGGCGCTTCCACGCCGATGGCACGGGCCAGGTCGCACTGGGGCTGCCCGTCGCCGAGGCGCCAGAGATGGTAGAGGGTGATCCAGCGCGTCTGAGTCAGGCCCAGGGGCGCCAGTCGCTCGTCGATGATGGCCCGCCACAGCCGGGGAAGGCGGGAGAGCCGGAAGCCGATGTTCTGGTGCATGGGACTCCGCAATTGCGTTGAATTTGCCGAATTGTCCGGACCCGAAGCGTGTAATGCAACTCCCGGCAATTTGCGCCGGGCGCCGGGGGGTATCAAGGCGTCGCTAAGCGTCCGAGTCAGCCTCCGGATCCTGGGCTTCATGAGACTCGGATTCGCCTGAAGTGTCCCCATCATCGGGCCGTTCACTCTGGCCGGTGCGATTCCCGGGGACAAGGCGGTGCAGGTCGAGTCCAGGTAGCCCCGGTGGTGGTGAGGACCTGCCATCGGCCAGGGTGGCCTTCGACGCATCCTGCGCTACCTGGAAGCGCAGCACGCCGATGCGCTGACCGCTATCCGTCATCACATCAATGCGCCATTTGCCGGCGGGATCCTCCGGGAAATTCAGCTTGTGGGTCCAGGCCCGATAGCCCTCCTGGCGTCCCCCGTCGATGCTCAGTGGAATGCGGTCGATCAGTTCGCCTTCGTGTCGCCATTCGTGGACGACCTCTTCGCGCAGCCCCCGTGGCGCACGAATGGCCGTGTAGGCGTAGAGTCCCTGGCGGCGAAGCGTGTCGGGCGTCAGCAGGGCGCTGCCTTCCGGTCTTCGCTCTGCAACATCGAAGGCCGGTGACAGGGCGCTTGCCGATATCCACAGATTGGCCGGTGGCACCCAGGCGCGCCCGCCCCAGGCCAGTAACGTCAATACCGGTAGTATGGCCACTACGATGGCCCAGCGTTGGATGGTCATCGGCCGCAAGAGCTGCAGCAGGCTGGGCAGGCTGAATATCAGCATGCACGCCAGGGCCAGCTTCAGGCTCTGGCCGGTGGTCAGCTGCAACATCAGCGGCATGATCACCAGTACCACCAGGAAGACGCACTGGGCATGGAAGGCGAAATAGAGCCAGCGGGCCCGCTCGGCCAGCTTGTAGTAGAGGGGGTCGAGTATCGAAAACACCGCCATGCCGAGCACCAGCAGGGCGAACAACCCCTGGCCGCTGGCCCAGACGGTCGTGGCGAGCACGAAGGGTAGGCAGAAGAAGAGCGTCTCCTGGTGCACCATCTGGGCGATGAAGGTGGTGACGCCCCGGGGCAGGCCCGGGTGGCCGCGGCGGGCCAGCAAACGCCCGATCAGACTCTCGGAGAGCAGCAGGATCCAGGCCAGCAGCATGCTCAGTGCCAGCACGACGCCCAGCCACTGCTGGCGATCCACCAGGAAGAAGCTGCCGACCCCGGCGGCAAACGCAAGGGGTGGCCATAGCCAGCTCCAGGGACGAACATGCTCGACCAGTCGTTCGATGCGGCCATGGAAACGCAGCATCCGGGGGGAGGTGCTGTGTGGCGGCGAGGAGGGCGCCGTATCGGGCAGATTCATTGACGGCACCTTGGCGGAACATTGCGACTATCCTATCAGCCATCCGGTAGTGCCGGTGTATCGTTCAGCGCTTGTGCTAGACCATTGGTGATGCATCCGGGGCTTGACGAACCGGCTGTAGTACACCAAGCTGCGAGAAATCAAACGGCCGTATGAAACTGGGCACTCCTCCAACGCCAACCTCTGTGTGGAGATTCGTGGATGATTTATCAAGGCAATGCCATCACGGTGGCACGCGGTACCAAGACCGGGGGCGACGACATCGCCATGCTCACCTTCGACCTGAAGGGTGAGTCCATCAATAAGCTGTCCAGCGCAGTCGTGGCCGAGCTGGACGATGCCGTCAAGGCGATCCAGGGCGAGAGCGGCCTCAAGGGGCTGGTCATCGGCAGCGCCAAGGGTGTCTTCATCGTGGGCGCCGATATCACCGAATTCCATGGTCTGTTCGATAAGGGCGAAGAGTATCTGGTCGAGATGAACCTCAAGGTTCATGACATCTTCAACGCCATCGAAGACCTGCCGTTCCCCACGGTCACCGCCATCAATGGCCTGGCGCTGGGCGGTGGCTGTGAGGTGACCCTGACCACCGATTTTCGCGTCATGGGTGAAAAGGCCAAGATCGGCCTGCCCGAGACCAAGCTGGGTATCCTGCCGGGCTGGGGCGGATGCGTGCGCCTGCCGCGGATGATCGGGGCCGACAACGCCATCGAATGGATCGCCGGCGGCACCGAGAACCGTGCCGATGCCGCGCTCAAGATGGGTGCCGTCGATGCCGTGGTACCGAACGAATCGCTCGAAGACGCCGCACTGGATATTCTGGCGCGTGCCTTCAGCGGCGAACTGGACTACCAGGCGCGGCGCGACGAGAAGAAAGGGCCGCTCAAGCTCAATCCCATCGAACAGATGATGGTCTTCGAGACCGCCAAGGGCTACGTCAAGGGCAAGGCGGGGCCGCACTACCCGGCACCGGTGGAAGCGATCAAGGTGATCCAGAAGGCGCCGGTGAAGAGCGTGCTCGTGCCCAGGCCATCGAGGCCAAGGCCTTTGCCAAGCTGGCGCTGAGCGATGTTGCCTTCAACCTCGTGGGGCTTTTCCTCAACGATCAGGTGGTCAAGAAGAAGGCCGGCAAGTACGAGAAGCAGGCCAGGGCGGTCAAGCAGACCGCCGTGCTGGGCGCCGGCATCATGGGTGGCGGCATCGCCTACCAGAGCGCCTCCAAGGGCACGCCCATCCTGATGAAGGACATCAAGGAAGAGGCTATCGAGCTGGGTCTCAAGGAGTCGCGCAAGCTGTTCGCCAAGCAGGCCGAGCGCGGCAAGCTGACCACCGAGCAGATGGCCGAGAAGCTGACCCATATTCGTCCGACCCTCTCCTATGGTGATTTCGGTCATGTCGACCTGGTGGTCGAGGCGGTGGTCGAGAACCCCAAGGTGAAGGATGCGGTGCTGACCGAAGTGGAAGGCCTGGTGGGCGAGGAGACCATCCTTACTTCCAACACCTCGACTATCTCCATCACTCGCCTGGCCCAGAACCTCAAGCGGCCCGAGAATTTCTGCGGCATGCACTTCTTCAACCCGGTGCATCGCATGCCCCTGGTCGAGGTGATCCGTGGCGAGAAGACCGGCGACGCCGCCGTGGCGGCTACCGTGGCCTATGCCCGTGCCATGGGCAAGACGCCCATCGTGGTCAACGACTGCCCGGGGTTCCTGGTCAATCGTGTGCTCTTCCCCTACTTCGGCGGCTTCAGCCTGCTGGTGGAGCAGGGCGCCGACTTCCAGCACATCGACAAGGTGATGGAGAAGTTCGGCTGGCCCATGGGGCCGGCCTACCTGCTCGACGTGGTGGGCATGGATACCGCCGTTCACGCGGGTGAAGTGATGGCAGAAGGCTTCCCCGAGCGCATGGCCCAGATGAGTGGCAAGGAGACCAAGACGGCAATCCAGGTGATGTACGAGAACGAGCGCCTGGGGCAGAAGAACGACAAGGGCTTCTACGCCTACGAGGAAGATCGCAAGGGCAAGCCGAAGAAGGTCAGCGACGATGACGCCTACGCGCTGGTCAAGCAGGTGGTGAAGGAGCAGAAGACATTCTCGGACGACGACATCATCGCTCGCATGATGGTGCCGCTGTGCCTGGAGACCGTACGCTGCCTGGAGGATGGCATCGTCGAGACACCGGCCGAAGCCGACATGGCGCTGATCTATGGCATTGGTTTCCCGCCCTTCCGCGGTGGCGCGCTGCGCTACATCGACGCCATGGGTGTCGGCGAGTTCGTCAAGCTGGCCGAGGGGCTCGCCGATGAGCTGGGGCCGCTCTACGCCCCCACCGACAAGCTGCGCAAGATGGCCGAAGCCGGCGAACGCTTCTATTCCCAGGCCCAGGGCTGAATCCACCACGAGCAGGAGGTGAGTTGAAATGAGTTTGAATCCGAGAGATATCGTGGTGGTCGACGGCGTTCGTACTGCCATGGCGAAGGCCAAGAATGGCGCGTTCCGCAATGTGCGAGCCGAGAACCTCTCCGCTGCGGTGATGCAGGCGCTGTTCGATCGCAATCCCAATATGGATCCGTCCGAAGTGGACGACGTGATCTGGGGCTGCGTCAACCAGACCCTCGAACAGGCCATGAACATAGCCCGTAACGCGGCGATCATGACCGGTATCCCCCGCAGCGTACCGGCCCAGACCGTCAACCGTCTGTGTGGCTCTTCCATGACCGCGCTGCATATCGCCGCGGCCAACATCAAGGCCGGCATGGGTGACTTCTATATCATCGGCGGCGTCGAGCACATGGAGCACGTGCCCATGGCCCACGGTGTCGACGTCAACCCGGCGGCCAGCAAGTATGCTGCCAAGGCGGCCATGATGATGGGCCTGACCGCCGAGTTGCTGGGCAAGATGCACGGTGTCACCCGCGAGGAGCAGGACAAGTTCGGCGTGCGTTCGCACCAGCGTGCCCTGGCGGCCAACGAGAAGGGTTATTTCGACAACGAGATCATCGGTGTCGAAGGTCATGACCAGCGGGGCTTCAAGACCCTGTTCAAGCATGATGAAGTCGTGCGCAGCGATGCCAGCCTGGAGAAGATGGCCGAGCTCAAGCCAGTCTTCGACCCGCGGGGCGGCACCGTCACCGCAGGGACTTCCTCGGCGCTCTCCGTGGGTGCCGCGGGCATGGCGGTGATGAGCTACGAGCGTGCCCAGGCGCTGGGTCTCGAGCCGATCGCCAGGGTATTGTCGACCGGCGTAGCCGGCTGCGATGCCTCGATCATGGGCTACGGCCCGGTTCCCGCCTCGCAGAAAGCGCTCAAGGCGGCAGGTCTCTCCTCTGCCGACATCCAGACCGTGGAACTCAACGAGGCCTTTGCCGCCCAGGGTATCCCGGTGCTCAAGGACCTTGGTTTCCTCGACGCCATGGACGAGAAGGTGAACCTCAACGGTGGCGCCATCGCCCTGGGCCATCCGCTGGGCTGCTCCGGTGCTCGTATCAGCACCACGCTGCTCAACGTGATGCAGCAGCGTGATACCACGCTGGGCCTGGCCACCATGTGTATCGGCATGGGGCAGGGCGTGGCGACGGTATTCGAACGCTTGAAGTAAGTCCTTCCAGCAGTTGGTGGCCCCCCTCCTTCGGGAGGGGGCCTTTTTCATGGGATTCGTTGACGACCTGTTCGCCGAACAATAAGATGCATGTTTTATGCATCTTTTAATTCCACTGCAGAGGTCACCCCCATGAGCCGGCTCAAGAACCTGTTCAAGAAGGACAAGGTAGAAGAGAAGCAAGTCGTGCAGACCCAGGAGCCGGTTCCGGCAACAGCGTCAGGTACGGATGCCAGTGCGGGCGAAGCTGCCAGCGCCGACGCAGAAAAGAAGGCAAAACATGGGGAGCCTGGCGTGTGCTGCGGGTCCTGTCACTAACCCGGGCCAGCACTTGTAAGATAGTCATCACCAAACGATCAGCAGCGGGCGTGCCCTTCCAGGCATGCCCGTTTTTCATGGGTCGCTGAGTCGACCGGTAGTGGCTATCGGTGTGCTACAGCACGCCCGCCTCGAGCCCCGCTGCCAGATAGAGGCCTAGCTCCTCAACCTGGTCGACGAAGGATTCTTGCCATTCGCCGCGCAGAATCAGCGGTGCCTGCACCCACTTCCAGCGAAGCCCGGTGACGATGCCTTCCACCGCCCGGCGTGTGCCCGTGCCATCATGCCCGGCGCGGACATAGAGGGCGCAGGGCAGCCCCTGTTTCTCTTCCAGTACCGGGTAGTAGCAGCGGTCGAAGAAATCCTTCAGCGCACCGCTCATGTAGCCCAGGTTTTCGGTGGTCCCCAGCAGGATGGCATCGCAGGCCCGCACGTCGTCGGGTCCCGTTTCCAGGGGGGGCTTGACGATGACGTCCACCGTCTCGACCTCGGGGTGTCGTGCCCCGCGTTCGGCGGCTTCGCGGAGCCTCTGCGTATTGGGGGAGGGCGCATGGGCCACGATCAGAAGCTGTTTCATATTGACAGTCTAACGGCTTTTTCCGACGCTGTTTCAGCACCTCGCCTATTCTCTTCCAAGCGCTGAAATCACGCGTACGATTTACAGGAACCATTCACAAGCTATTTACCGGAACGATCACTGGAACCAAGGAGGACGTCTGCAATGGCCTTTGCACTGTCGAACATGCAGCTGGAGAGTTCTGCATTCAACGCCCATGGCGCGATACCGGAGAAATTCACCGGTGAGGGAGATGATGTGTCACCGGCGTTGAGCTGGCACGATGCGCCTGATAACGCCAGGGGGTATGCCATCATCTGCCACGACCCGGATGCCCCCCTGGTGCAGAACGGTGGCTACGGGTTCGTCCATTGGCTGCTCTATAACCTGCCGGGCTCGACCACCTCCCTGGCGGAGAACACCGGTGAAGGCACCCGGGGCAAGAACGATTTCGGCAACATGGGCTATGGTGGCCCCATGCCGCCGGAAGGACACGGACAGCATCACTACTACTTCTGGGTGCTGGCCCTGGACAAGCCGACCGACCTTCCGGAAGGCCTCGGCCTGCCCGAGCTGCTCAAGCAGCTCGAGCCCCACCTGCTGGGCATGAACCGCCTGATCGGAACCTACGAGCGAACCTGAAGCAAGGCGCGCTTAGGTAGCCTCACGCGCAGCGCTCCCGACCCGGGGCGGGCCTCGCGTTGGCAGTTTTCCACTTGAACAGAGAGGTCGAAGCGTTGAACGCAGCGAGCGACCTCTCGCTTGGCAGATGGGCTCGGAACGATTATCTCGGCGAACATTTCGGCACAGTCAAGAAAGGGGCTATGCCAAGTGTTTACAGCCGCAATGTCATGAAACAAAGTCGCTTTGCATGGCGCTACCGGAGTGTCTAGGGTGGGATTACCCATCAGGAAATGGGTGGTTCCAGATGATCAAGGAGGAGCATGCAATGAACGACGCTCAGGATCTGTTTCCGACCCGGTTGGAGCGTAAACTGGGAATGTTTGAGCGCATCGACCCCGTTGTATATAGCGAGGGAGCGCGACGCCGGGATGGCCCGCTGAACGAGGAGCAGCTCAGAGAGTACGAGCAGAAGGGTTTTCTCTCCTTCGAGGATTATTTCGACAAGGGGGAGATGGACGCCTTCATTCAGGAGTTGAGTGACTACGAGGAGGATGAAGACCTCAAGCTTTCCGAGGGCACTGTGCTCGAGCCCGGGCGCCAGGAGATCCGCTCGATCTTCGGAATCCATGAAATTTCCGAACGCTTCAGCCGCTTGACCCGGGATCCGCGACTGCTGGCGATGGTCCAGCAACTGCTGGGCAGTGACGTCTATATCCATCAGTCACGCATCAACTACAAGCCCGGATTCAAGGGCAAGGGCTTCAACTGGCACTCCGATTTCGAGACCTGGCACAGTGAAGACGGCATGCCCCGCATGCGCTCGTTGAGCTGCTCGATCATCCTGACAGAGAACGGCGAGTTCAACGGGCCGCTGATGCTGGTGCCCGGCTCCCACAATTTCTTCATTCCCTGCGTGGGACGCACTCCCGAAGACAACTACAAGGCGTCCCTGAAGAGCCAGGACATTGGCGTGCCTGACAATGCCAGCCTGCGCAAGCTGATGCTGGAGGGGGACATCGAGGCGCCCAAGGGGGGGCCGGGTTCGCTGGTGCTGTTCGAATGCAACACCATGCACGGTTCCAACATGAACATGTCCTGCTGGCCCAGGAGCAACCTTTTCTTCGTCTATAACAGCGTCGAGAATGGCTTGTTGAACCCTTTCTGTGGCAACCGGCCTCGCCCTGAGTTTCTGGCCAACCGCTCTGACTGGAGCCCGTTGAGGCCTATCAGCTAGGGATCGGGTAATACGCATGGGGCCCTGCGGGATGGGTTTGCCGGCCGACCGGCACTAGAGTAGCCTCCCAGGCTGAAGAGGCCGACCGATAGGTGCGTGATGAGGCAAGGCTACGTGGCTCAGACAGGCAGGGACCAGCACCGTCCGCGGTGGCTTTTGCGCGGATTTCGGCGCCTGGCACCGGGCATATTGATGATGGCGGTCGGCCTGCTGTCATCGGGCTGCGCCATGATGGCCCCATCGCCGCCGCAGGACCAGACCAATATCTGCAAGATATTCCATGAACAGCCGAAGTGGTACGACTACGCACGCGAAGCGGAAGAGCAGTGGGGCACTCCCATCGCCACCCAGATGGCCTTCATTCAACAGGAGTCCTCCTTCAGGAGTCATGCTCGACCGCCCAGGAATCGCATCCTGGGCTTCATCCCCGGGGGGCGGCCATCCTCGGCGCGAGGCTATTCGCAGGCTCTGGATCCGGTCTGGGGTGAGTACCGGGAGGAGGCGGGCAGTGCCCTGGCACGCCGCAGCCATATGAAGCACGCCACCGACTTCATTGGCTGGTACAACCGCCGCACCCATGATCAGCTCGGCATATCGCTGCAGAATCCCGAACACCTCTACCTGGCCTATCACGAAGGCCAAGGGGGTTACCGTCGAGGCACTTTCCGCAGCAAGCCTCAGGTTATCCGGGCGGCCAGCCAGGTGAGTGCACGGGCCGCACGTTACCAGTCGCAGCTGCCTGCCTGCGAAGCGGAGCTTCGTTGCCGCCGCTTTTACCAGTTCGGTCCCTTCTGCTCGACGGGATGATCTATGCTGGCGCATAGCTCCGCGCTTCCCGCTAGCCCGCGGCAATCCATTTCGCGAGGAGGTTGCCAATGGTCGAGCATGCGTCCGATCCACACTCTTCATGTCAAGCGAGTCAGCCATCGGAGCGGGACAAGGTGGCGTTTCTCTCCACTCAGGCCTCCTATCACGGGACCACGGGCGAGGTGGAGGTCCGTGAGACGCACATGGCGTGGGTCTTTCTGGTAGACGATCGGGCCTACAAGCTAAAGAAGCCACTCGCTTATGGCCATGGCGACGGGCGCTCGCTGACGATGCGCGAGTTCCTCTGCCGCGAGGAGGTGCGCCTCAATCGTCGCTTGGCGCCGGATGTCTATCTCGACGTCGTGCCACTGGGGCTGGACCTGGCCGGTAATCTCGTCCTGCGCGGCAGGGAGCGCGTCGTCGACTGGTTGGTGGTGATGCGTCGCCTGCCGGAGCCTCTGTTGCTGGATGTGGCTTTGAAGAAGGAAAGCGTCCTCCCCGCAGACATCGATCGCGTCGCCGAGCTCCTCATTGACTTCTATCGCGGACTCAAGGCCGAGCCCATTTCGCCCGACGCCTACCTCGACCACTTTGCTCGAGAGCACGCCAGCAACCGGGAGGTGCTTGAGGACGAGCGACTTTCGCTGCCGCGAGAGAGGGTGAAGGCTGTTCTTTCCCGGCTTGAGCATCTGATCGAGGAGGTGCCGGATCTGCTTGGAGACCGCGCCCGGCAGGGGCGCATCGTCGAAGGGCACGGCGACCTGCGTCCCGATCATGTCTGTCTCTCGCGGCCTCCAGTGATTATCGACTGCCTCGAGTTCAGCCATGCCCTGCGCCAGGTGGACCCCTTCGACGAGTTGAGCTTCCTGGGCATGGAGTGCGAGCGGCTGGGGGCGGGCTGGATTGGGCCCCAGCTTCTCGAGCGCTGTACTCGGGCGCTGCACGACTCTCCCGACCCCAGGCTGCTGGCGTTCTATACCGCTTATCGAGCTTGTCTTCGGGCGCGCTTGACGCTGCTGCACCTGCTCGAGCCTGACCCGCGCAAGCCGGAAAAATGGCGGGCGAGGGCCAGGGAGTATCTGGCTCTTGCCGAGCGGGCCTGCCATGTCCTTAACGTCCCTTGAGCAGGACATCTGCCCTGGCCGGACCGGGCGCTGGCCAGGCCTAGGGTGATGTGCTCCCGGCGCAATTCGCCATGTCATTCACTATTCCGGGGCCTTCAATATTCAGGCCCTTCCAGCAACTCGCTGAGCGAGCGGTTTTCATGGACGCGTCGAATCGCCTCGGCAAAGAGCGGTGCGGCGCTGACCACCTCCAGATGATGATGGACGACCTGGTCGTCCAGCCGGGTCGGCGGGATCGTATCCGTGACGATTATCTTGGCAAGCGCCGGGTCGCTGATGACGTGGCCTGCATCCCCAACGAAGAGACCGTGTGCCGCCAGGCCGTAAACCGTCTGTGCGCCGCGTTCCCGACAGGCTCTTGCGGCACGCAGCAATGTGCCGCCCGAGCTGACCAGGTCGTCCACCACCAGCACCGTGGCGTTATTCACCTCGCCGGCCAGCAGGGTGCCGCTGACTTCGCCTTCACTGCGACGTTTTTCCATGAAAGCCAGGCCCACGTCCCTGTCCAGCATGGCCGCCAGCATCTCTTGAAAGCCCTGGGCCCGTTTTACACCGCCTGGATCGGGGGAGGCCACCACCACAGGCCCCTCGCCACAGCGCTCCATCATATGAGTGGCGAATAGTCGGCGGGTATCGAGGGTATGGGAGAGGCAGCGAAAGGCGTTCTGGAATGCCGCGGGATTGTGTACGTCGAGGGACATGATCCCATCGATACCCATGGTTTCCAGCAGCATGGCCAGATAGCGGGAGGTGACCGGGTCGCGCGTCTTGGTGCGACGGTCCTTGCGGGCATAGGCGAGATAAGGGGCCACTGCGGTGACCCTCCGGGCTCCGGCTTCGCGGACGGCTCCGAGGAAGAACAGCAACCTGCAGAGCCGCTCGTTGACGCTCTGTTCGGGGTTGCCGTTCAGGCTCTGCAGCACGTAGACATCGTCGCCGCGCACGCTGACCAGCGGCCGCGCCTTGTGCTCGCCATCTTCGAAGTCTCGCTCTTCATGGTCGGCAAGGACGACATCCAGTTCTCGGGCCACGGCTTCCCCGAAGGGGCGGCTGGCATTGAGTGCAAAGAGTTTCATGCTGCTCAATATAGGACAGTCCGGCCCAATTGAGCCAAGACGCTGTCATCGACAACCGTTGGGAAGCTGTCAGCGGTGTGCCTTGAGCCTCAGGCGAACGTAGTCGGCGGTCCAGTTTCCGTGGCTGTCGCACAGGGTATGGGATAGCAGGCGCAGGGCATCGTCGAGGATCGCTTCGCGCACCTCTTCATCGAGCCCGTGGAGGAAGGCATTGGCGAAGGTGGCAAGCCATCCGGACATCCCGGTGGGCAAAGGGGTGGGGCGTGGTATCAGTTCGATGGTATCGATGGTGAAGCCGGCGGCCCTCAGGCTGGTGCCGTACTCTTCCACCGTCGGAAAGAACCAGGGAAAGCGTGCCGTGCCACTGATCCCACGAGCCTGCAGCGCTGCCAGGATGGCGGTACAGATGGCGGCGACATTGCCGTGACCGCCGAACTCGGCGACGAAGCGTCCCCCGGGCTTGAGGGCGCGATGTATGCTGGCGATCACGGCTTCATGGTTGAGCATCCAGTGCAGTGCGGCATTGCTGAAAACGGCATCGAACTCATGATCGAAGGGCAGGTGGTGGGCGTCCACCACGCGCGCGTCAAGGCCGCGTGCCCGGGCCGCCTCGATCATATCGGGAGAGGCATCCACGCCGATGACCGTGGCGCCCGACCTGGCCAGGGCTTCGGTCAGGTTGCCATCGCCGCATCCCAGGTCGAGGATACGCTCGCCGGCCTTCGGGTCCAGCAGCTCGGCCACCTCACCACCCAGTGCGGGGACGAAATCGGCGTGGTGGGCATAGCGACTGGCTTGCCATTGCTGCCCAGGTGCGTTGTGGGGGGCGTCATTCATTGTGGGCTCCGGGGGAGTCGTTCGCGGCGCGAGCCGCCAGCTCCTGGGGTAGCAGGGCGGCGTGGATCAATTCATTGGTCGGAGTCTCAATGCCCACGGCACGGCCGAGCCGCACCACGGCACCATTCTGCGATTCCAGCTCCGAGGGCTGGCCGGCCATGATGTTGCGCTGCATGGAGGAGGTGCTCTCGGCCGGCATGGCATCGATGAACTGCATGGCACGGGCGGCAGCGTCGTCGGGAAAGGCCACGCCATGGGCACGAGCGACGGCATCGATCTCCTCGAGCATGCGTTCGATGATGAGGCGTGTCTCCGGTAGCTGTCGCGTCACTCCGATGGGTGAGCGGGTGATGCTACCTATGCCGCTCATGGCGCAGATGAACAGGAATTTGCTCCACTGGGCAACCTTGATGTCATCCGGTATCTCGGCGCTGACACCCCGGGCCTGGTCGAAGGCTGCCTTGAGTCGGGAAATCCGCTCGCTGCTGTGGTTGTCGCGCTCGCCGAAGCGAACGAATGGGTCGACGCCGGCATGGCGCACATGTCCCGGGGCCTCGATCCACGCCAGGATACCGCACAACCCGTCGATCACCGGGCCTTTGCCCAGCACTTCGGCCAGCGTGTCGGCAGCTTCGACCCCGTTTTCCAGGGGCAGCACGACGGTATCCGGCCCGACCATCGGGCGCATCGCTTCCGCCGCCTCGCGTACCTGCCACGCCTTTACCGCCACGATCACACAATCCACTACGCCGACGCACGCCGGGTCGTCGGAGGCCTGGGCAGGATGTATCGACACATCTCCCTTGATGCTGGTGACGGCCAATCCATCCTGGCGGATCGCTGCGAGGTGCTCGCCACGGGCGATGAAGGTCACGTCCTCGCCCGCTTCAGCCAGGCGAGCCCCGAAGTAGCCGCCCACACCGCCGCTACCCATGATCGCGAATCTCATCTTGCCTCCTTCGGTTGGGATAACACCCGTGGGTTATGAGTATCAGGATAGTGATAATGTCGATCAATGGCCGCACCGTTGATCAAGCCGACTTGTCCGATATCAAGCGGTCACGTCATTGCGCTGCCTTTGCCGGTGGAATTGATGCAGACTTGAGCGAGGCATAGTGCATAAGCGAGCAATCGGACCATGAACAAGCCCTCTCGTCCTGCTCCTGTCGCAACGGAAGGTACCCTGCAGGAGAACGGACTACCGCTCACGCTAAGGCGTGTTGCCATCGATACGTATCGCGAAAACGTCGCCTACCTGCACCGTGAGTGCGACCTGTATCGGGCCGAGGGCTTCCAGGCGCTCTCCAAGGTTGAGGTGCGGGCCAACGGTCGGTGCATCCTGGCGAGTCTCAACGTGGTGGACGACACCGCCATTGTCGGCCATGTCCAGCTCGGCCTCTCCGAGGACGCTTTCGCTTCCCTCGGTGTCGAAGAAGGTCACGCGGTCAGTGTCTCCCAGGCGGAGCCGGCGATCTCGATTCCAGCCCTGCATCGCAAGATCGCCGGTGAGCGTCTGACACGCCAGGACTTCCAGGAGATCATTCAGGATATCGCGCATTTGCGCTACTCCAAGATCGAGTTGACCGCCTTCGTCGTTGCCTGTGACCTGGGCGAGCTCGACCGCGAGGAGGTGTTCTATCTCAGTGATGCCATGAGCCGGGTCGGGCGACGGCTCGACTGGCACGAGTACCCGGTGGTTGACAAGCACTGCATCGGGGGCATTCCCGGCAATCGCACCTCCATGCTGGTGGTGCCCATCGTCGCTGCCCACGGGCTGCTCTGTCCCAAGACATCATCGCGTGCCATCACGTCGCCCTCGGGTACTGCCGACACCATGGAGGTGCTGGCCAAGGTCGAGCTCCCCTTCGATGAGCTGGGTGAGTTGGTGCGGACTCACCGAGGCTGTCTGGCCTGGGGCGGAACCAGTGAGCTTTCACCGGCTGATGATGTCCTGATTGCGGTGGAACGCCCCCTCTCCATCGATTCGCCAGGTCAGATGGTCGCTTCGATTCTCTCCAAGAAAGTGGCTGCCGGTTCGACGCACCTGCTGCTCGATATCCCCGTTGGTCCTCTTGCCAAGGTGCGCTCCATGCCCGAGGCGAGGCGTCTACGCAAGCTATTCGAGTTCGTTGCCGGTCGCATGGGGTTGACGCTGGATGTGGTGATCACTGACGGCAGCCAGCCGGTTGGGCAGGGCATCGGTCCCGTGCTGGAGGCTCGTGACGTGATGCGAGTGCTTACCAACCATCCGGATGCGCCCATGGATCTGCGCCAGAAATCGCTGCGCCTGGCGGGGCGCATGCTCGAATTCGACCCTGATGTCCGTGGCGGCGACGGTTTCGGAATCGCCCGGGACATACTCGACTCGGGGCGTGCCCTGGAGAAGATGCAGTCGATCATTCGGGCTCAGGGGAAGAAGCCCTTTGACCTCGACAACCTCGCGCTTGCGCCCCATGACTTCGAGGTGCTGGCTGAGTCGGATGGCGTCGTCACCGCTATCGACAACCTTCGCCTGGCGCGCATCGCCCGCCTGGCCGGCGCCCCCAAGGCCAAGGGCGCCGGCGTCGACTTGTACGCCCGGATCGGTGATGAAGTCGAGAAGGGCCAGCCACTCTATCGCGTCTACGCGGCCTACCGCAGCGAGTGTGATTTCGCGCGTCAGTGTAGTGAGCGCGAAAGCGGCTACAGTATTGGCGAGGCCCACCGGATCAGTCCTATGAACGTGGAGTTTTGATGTCTGCCAGGATGCTCTATTTCAAGGAGGATGCCCTCTCGGCAGGGCGGGTTGCCGCCGCCGCGGGCATCGAGTCAATTGCCATTGACTGCCACCGATTTCCCGACGACGAACTCTGCCTGGCGCTGCCCTTTGTCGAGGCCAGCGAGTTTCCGGAAACCCTGGTGATCTTTCGCAGCCTTGACAGGCCAAACGAGAAACTCTTCGAATTGATGCTGATGGCTCGCCACTTGCGTCAGAACGGTGTGAAGCGGTTGGTCCTGGTGGCTCCGTACCTCGCCTACATGCGTCAGGACATCGCCTTCAACCCCGGCGAACTCGTCAGTCAGCAGCTGGTGGGGGGATTTCTCGCCGAGTGGTTTGATGCTGTGATCACCGTCGATCCCCATCTGCATCGCATCGAACGCCTCGAGCAGGCAATACCTGTGAAGCACGCCATTGCCCTCTCCGGCGCGCCGCGGCTGGCTGAGTTCATAGTACAACAGCGTGGACAGGCGCTGTTGATCGGTCCCGATGAAGAGTCGGCACAGTGGGTCGAAAGTGCAGCGGAGGGGTGCGGCCTCGAGCACGGGGTGTGTCGCAAGGTGCGCAAGGGTGATCGGGAGGTGGATATTGAACTGCCCCGGCTTGATATCACTGGCCGGCAGGTGGTGCTGATGGACGATATCGCCAGTTCCGGCCATACGCTGGCCCGCGCCGCAAGGCAGCTGTTCGATGCTGGCGCCGAGTCGGTGGATGTTGCCGTGACCCATGCGCTGTTTGCCGGGAACGCCCTGGAGGTCATCCAGTCCGCCGGGGTAGAAAACATCTGGAGCACCGACTGCATCGCCCATGACAGCAATGTCGTTGCCATGGCCCCGGTGCTGGCCAAGGCATTGGAGCAGGTACTGGGCGCGCTGGGTTGAACCATCCAGCAATGGCCCCATGATTTTCATCAGGACATCCGGCACCGTGGATGTCTCACCCTCGGAACAGGATTGTAGGATGACAGGACCGGATGAGGCTGGGAGTGCTTTCGTGGAAGGCGACGAAAAGCTGACGGTGGTAGGTATCGGTGCCTCGGCCGGCGGCCTTTCAGCGCTGAAGACGTTCTTCGCGAACTTGCCGGAGAGCACCGGGCTGACCTTCGTTGTCGTGATCCATCTCTCGCCGGAGCACGAGAGTCATCTGGCCGAACTGCTGCAGCCCTTCTGCAAGCTTCCCGTCCAGCAGGTCAACGAGACCGTGGCGCTGCTGGCGGATCATGTCTATGTCATACCACCGGGCCGTAATCTCAACAGCATCGACACTCACCTGCGGCTCTCCGATCTGGAGGCGGAACGCCGTGACCGGGCGCCCATCGACCATTTCTTTCGTACTCTGGCAGCCACCCACGACGGACATGCGGTCGGGGTGATCCTGACCGGCACGGGATCGGATGGGACACTGGGCATCAAGGAAATCAAAGGGCGCTTCGGCTTGACGATCGTGCAGGACCCCAACGAGGCCGAGTTCGACGGCATGCCGCAGAGTGCGATCTCCACTCGGCTCATCGATCGGGTATTGCCGGTCGCCGAGATACCGGGCGAGATCCTGCGCTATACGCATACGCAGCCCCGCATCGTGGTGCCCGAGGACGAAAGCGACCATTTCGATGAGGGGCAGCGGCAGATCCAGCGGCAGATATTTACCCAGATTCGCGCCCGTACCGGCAGAGACTTCAGCCGCTACAAGCGCTCCACCATCATGCGGCGTATCCAGCGGCGAATGCAGCTGAATCATGTCGAGGAGTTGGGGCGCTATCTCGAACTGCTGCGCGATCAGCCGCAAGAGGCCCGAGCGCTGGCGGAAGAAATTCTCATCACCGTGACCAATTTCTTCCGTGACCGGGAGGTCTTCGAGACGCTGGAGAATGACGTCATACCGCAGCTCTTCAAGAACAAGGGCCCGGATGAGTCGATTCGCCTCTGGTCGGTTGGCTGTGCCACCGGCGAGGAGGCCTATTCACTGGCGATTCTGCTGTTGGAGAGTGCGGCACACCTCGACAATCCGCCCCGCCTGCAGGTCTTTGCTTCCGACCTGCATGAGCCTTCTCTCAGGGTGGCCCGTGAAGGACTCTACTCCGGCGATATCGAGATCGACGTCTCCGCCGAGCGGGCACGCCGCTTCTTCATCAAGGAGGAGAGCGGCTTCAGGGTACGCAAGGAAGTGCGGGAACTGGTGGTCTTCGCCCCCCACAACCTGATGGGGGACCCTCCCTTTTCCAAGCTCGACTTGATTACCTGTCGTAACGTTCTTATCTACCTGCAGCGTGACGTGCAACGGGACGTGATCCAGGTCTTCCATTATGCCCTCAATCCCTCTGGCTACCTGGTGCTGGGCACCTCGGAGACTTCCGACCGCTCCGACCTGTTCCATCTCGAAAACAAGCGGCATTGCGTGTATCGCAAGCGCAATGTGCCCACCCATGCCCTGCAACTTCCGGTGTTTCCCTTTACACGAGGGTGGCACAACCACGCGGAAGCGCATCCCGACACAGACCCCAAGGCGCCGGTCTCCTATGGTGCCTTGCATCAGAAGATGGTGGAGCGCTATGCCCCGCCGAGCATTTTGCTCAACCCCGCCAACAAGGTCGTACACTTCTCCGAGAAGGCCGGGCGCTATCTGGTGCACCCGGGCGGCGAGCCGACCTTCAGTGTCTTCAAGTTGGTGCGCGAGGAGCTGCGCCTCGAGCTGCGTGCGGCGCTGGTTGCGGCCAGCAAGGAGGGATGTCCGGTTCGCTCCAAACCGATAAAGCTTCTTCTCGATGGTGAGCAGCGTCATCTCGTCATACATGTGCGCCCGGCCGAAGAGCGGGAGGAGCAGGACCTTACCCTGGTCATTTTCGAGGAGCTTACGGAATCGAAAGAAGAGGGCGGCGGGTCGAACAGGGGGAATGGCACATCGACAACGGAGCTTCAGGCGGAGCTGGAACTGTACAAGCAACGCCTGCAGACGGTGATCGAAGAATACGAGTCGGGCCAGGAGGAGATGAATGCGGCCAATGAGGAGCTGCAATCGGCCAACGAGGAACTGCGTTCGACCATGGAGGAGCTGGAAACCTCCAAGGAGGAGCTGCAGTCGATGAATGAAGAGCTGGCCACGGTCAATCAGGAAAATCGCCACAAGGTGGAAGAACTCAGCCAGCTCTCCAACGATTTGCAGAACCTGCTCAGCGCGACCGATATCGCCACGATCTTCCTCGACTCGGAATTTCGCATCCTGCGTTACACCCCCCAGGTGGGCAAGCTGTTCAATATCCGCATGACTGACCGTGGGCGGCCACTGTCTGACCTGACCCACCGTCTCGGGTATGACCGGCTGAACGGCGATGCACAGGACGTGCTCGCCAGGCTGGTACCGGTCGATCGCGAGGTACAGGACCTCGAAGGCAACTGGTACCTGACCCGGGTACGTCCCTACCGCAGCACCAGCGAACATATCGGTGGTGTGGTGATCACCTTCGTTGACATTACCGAGCGCAAGCGCTTCGAAGAGCAGCTGGCCGAAGCCAACCGAACGCTGGAGGCGCGGGTCAAGGAGCGTACCCAGCAGGTCAGCGAACTGGCGTCGAAGCTGACCATGGCCGAGCAGGAGGAGCGCCGGCGGGTCTCCCAGGTACTCCACGACGACCTTCAGCAGCTCCTTTACGGGATACAGATCAAGCTGCGCCTGGTCGAGGAGAAGCTCAGCAAAATGGGGCAACCGCAGCTGACCGAGCTGGTCGCGGATACCCGGTCGTGGATTCTTCAGGCCATCGAGAAGACACGGCAGCTGACTGTCGATCTCAGCCCACCCATCCTCAAGACCGAGGGGCTGGCCGAAGCACTGGAGTGGCTACAGAGCCAGATGCAGGAGCTCCATGGCCTGAAAGTGGAGATGACGATTCATCGGGCGCCGTACACCCCGGACCATGACCTGCGCGTCCTCGTCTTCCAGATCGTTCGTGAACTGCTGTTCAATGTGAAGAAGCATGCCGATGTGAATCGGGCACATATCGAACTCGATCAGACCCGCGAGCATATCCTGGTTCGAGTCAGCGACCTGGGCTGCGGTTTCGACCAGGCAATGATGGAGTCCGAGCATGAAATGGACCCCGGCTTCGGATTGGTTGCCGCCCGCGAGAGGCTAAAGTTTCTGGGTGGCGCCCTGCAGATCGATGCCACACCGGGCGAGGGAACTTCTATCCTGATAAAGGTACCGGCACGGCCGGACTGGTTGCAGGAGGCCCATGCGCCACCTCCCGCGAAAACCTGACTACTTCGGGAGCACGGATGCCATGATTAAAGTGCTTGTCGTCGAGGATCACGCCTTCATGCGTGACATGTTGCGGGAATTCATTGACCAGGAGGCAGATCTGGAAGTCTGCGAGACCGTCGATTCGGGCGAGGTCGCCCTCGAACGCCTCGATGAGACGGGGCCGGACCTGGTGCTGGTCGATCTCTCCCTGGGGGGTATCAGCGGGCTGGATCTGATCAAGTCGATCAAGGTGAGATACCCGGCGCTGAAGTGTGCGATCCTCTCCGGCCATGGTGAACGACGCTACGTCGACCAGGCCTTCGAGGCCGGCGCCGAAGGGTATATCCTGAAAGGCGATCCGGATGAGGTGCCGGACTCCATTCGCCAGATGATGCAGGGTCGGCGCTACGTCAGTAAAACCTTGTAAATGAAGGGGGCATCTTGTTCGAGAGTCAGTTGCATGGCTGGTTGATGCTGGGTAGGGAGGAGTGAGGCCAGCTTTGAGGCGGCGGCTTCCACGCTGGCGGATTGGCCTGCTGACTTCGCTGGTTGGCCTTGTCCTGATGCTTGTTCAACCCCAGTCTCTGGCGCAGGTGCCGGCACGTTCCGATGTCCCTTCGGGAACGCTGGGTACGGTGGGCTCGGATACCCTGGCCGGGCTGATGCTGCGCTGGGGTGAGCAGCTGACCCACCGTTATCCCGGCGTGCGCCTGCAGCTCCAGGTCAGCGGTTCCGCCAGTGCCCCTCCTGCGTTGACGGCCGGGACCACGCGCCTGGGCCCCATGTCGCGTCCCATGACCGATGAGGAACGCGAGGTATTCGTCGCGCGTCATGGCTATCCACCGCTGGAGGTCGAGGTGGCCCGCGATGCCCTGGCGGTGGTGGTACATCGCCATCATCCACTCGATGCCGTCCCACTGGAGGCGCTGGATGCGATATTCTCGCGCACCCGTCGCTGTGGCGCCGAGCACGCCATCGATCGCTGGGAACAGCTGAACCTGGATGAGCCGACCCGGCGTATCGAGCTGCATGGTCGCAACCTGGCTTCGGGCAGCTATGGACTGTTCCGCCAGCGGGCGCTGTGCGGCGGGGAGTATCGTCGCCGGCTCAACGAGCACCCCGGAGCAGCAGCCGTGGTAGCGGCGGTCACCGAAAGCTCCATGCCATCGGCTATGCCGGCCTCAACCACCTGACTCCCGGGGTAAAGGCGCTGGCCCTGGTGGATGCCGATGGAGCCGTCCACACCCCCGATACCGAGAGCGTGCAACGCGGTGATTATCCCCTGGGGCGCTCGCTCTATCTCTACCTCAATCTCCCCCCGGGCGAGGCATTGCCGGCGCCTGAGCGGGCCTTTCTCGACCTGGTGCTTTCTCCCCAGGGTCAGGAGACGGTAACGGCCCTGGGTTTCGTGGCCCTGCCCGAGGCGACAGTGGTACGTCAGCGGCTAGACCTTGGCCTGGGGCCGTGAGCCTGTCATCCAATTGTCATCAAGCCGTTATACACTTCTGCTCATGACCAAGCCCTTTCCCGCTTCTCCTTCACACCGGTCTCCCCGGCGGCATCTGCTCGATCGCCTGGCATCGGGGTTGATCGCGGCGGGCGGCATCGGCGTGATCCTGGCGGTGTTGGCCATCGGCGCCTTTCTGGTAATCGAAGTGGTGCCGTCGCTGTTCAGCGGTGCGCTGGGCCAGGAACAGATCAGCCGTTCGTTGACGCCGCTGGCATGGGGCACGCTGAAGGCGGCCCTCTGGGCGCTGGTGTTTGCTATTCCCATGGCGTTGGGTGCGGCCATTCACTCCGCCGTATACATGTCGCCACGTTTGCGCAGCCGGATAAAACCCACGCTGGAGCTGATGGAGGCCCTACCCGGGGTGGTGATCGGCTTCGTGGCTGGACTGGTACTGGCCCCCTGGGTGGAGCGCCACCTGGCCGGGGCTTTCGCTCTGCTGCTGGTGATGCCGCTGGGGATCCTGGCGGCGGGAGGCATATGGCGCCTGCTTGGGGTGGCAGTGCGCCATCGTCTGCCCCTGGCCTGGGCCGGACTCTGGCTGGTGCCCTGGCTGGCGATGTTGGGAGCGGCGGCGCTGGCGCTGGCACCCTGGCTGGAAACGTGGCTGTTCGCCGGCGACCTGCGCGGCTGGCTGGATGTCGAGCTGGGGATCGACTATGCCAGCCGCAATGCCTTGATCGTCGGTCTGGCCATGGGGTTTGCGGTCATGCCCAGCGTCTACGCCCTGGCGGAGGATGCCCTGTCGGGGGTGCCGAGCAGCCTGGGTGAGGGCGCCCAGGCCATGGGGGCAACCCGGTGGCAGACCCTGTGGAAGGTGGTATTGCCGGCGGCGGCGCCTGGCGTTTTCGCTGCGTGATGATCGGTGCAGGCCGTGCTGTGGGCGAGACCATGATCGTGCTGATGGCCAGTGGCAATGCCGCGTTGATGAGCCTCAGCCCGCTGGAGGGGATGCGATCCATGGCGGCGGGTATCGCCATCGAACTGCCCGAGGCGGTGCTGGGAAGCGATAGCTACCGGCTGCTGATCCTGGCCGCACTGCTGCTGTTCCTGTTCACCTTCCTGGTGAACACGCTGGCCGAAGTGGTGCGGAGCCGACTGCGGCGTCGCTACCGTCGGCTGGGAGATCTGTCATGAATCTGGCCACGCTGACTGGCCGCGTTCGACTCGCTCGGGGCGAAGGCCCCTGGGCCTGGCTGGCTGCCGGCAGCGTGGCGCTGTCGCTACTTCTGCTCGGGGGGCTGCTGACGCTGATTGCCGTGCGTGGCCTGGGTCATTTCTGGCCGGCATCCATGTCGCTGGTGGAGCTCGACGATGGCCAGGTGCTTGCCGGCCGTGCCGTGCGTGAACTGCCCCTGCCGGAAAGCGGTGGCCCAAGTGGGGGCAGGGAGCGGCTCTACTTCACCGGCAATCGCGATCTCCATGGCCATGTCTGGCGATGGGTGGAGGTCGGTCGCATCGTTGCAAGTGACCGCCCCCGGGAGCTCGTGGTCATGGAACGGCTTCAACATGGTGATTTCATCGGTCGCCTGGTCGAGGTGCGGCCTGCGGGGCAGGTGGCGGCTCTGTCGGTCGACGATGGCGACGGGGTCTGGGCGACGCTCCAGGCGCGTCTAACCGCGGTCGAGGTGCTGCGTGGCGAGCGCGATGATCTTGTGCATAGCGTGATCCAGCCGTTGGTGCGCCGACTCGAGAATGACCCCGACGATAGGGCGGCACAGCGCAGGCTGGTCGAGGCCGACGAGCGAATCCGTGGGCTTCAGGAGACCATGCGGGCGGATGTCGTGGTACTGGAGAGTGTCGATGGCCGGCGACTGGCCCTGTCTCTGGACGAGGTGTTGCGCGCCTGGCGACCCAATGCCATGTCGTTGCCGGAAAAGGTCGGCGCCTGGTCGCGGGGAGTGTGGCGGTTTCTTTCCGAAGGGCCGCGGGCAGCGAATACCGCCGGCGGCGTATGGCCG
>NZ_AZQX01000084.1:0-9827 GCF_000568385.1 Halomonas sp. BC04 | reverse complement strand
CGAGTGTGGGTTCAATAATATTTCCAACTTTAACCGCAGATTTCTCAAAGAGAAAGGCATGACGCCGACCGAGTATCGTCAGTCTGCCTGGCGGCAACTGTTTGAGCAGGAGAATTGATAGTGATTTTATGTAATGGAGAGGCGCTCATCGACATGCTGCCGCGCCAAACAGCTGCAGATGAATCGGCTTTCGCGCCTCACTCAGGCGGTGCGGTTTTCAATACCTCCATCGCCCTGAGCCGGCTGGGTGTGAAGGCTGGTATCTGGTGTGGGCTGTCAGACGATCTGTTCGGTCAACAGCTGCAGCAGGACCTGCAGCGATCAGGCGTGGATTTCAGCTTGGCCCCCATTGCCAGTCGACCCACCACCCTTGCCTTTATCTCGCTCCGCAAGGGTCAGGCACAGTACGCTTTTTATGATGAAAACACCGCGGCTAGAATGGTTACGGAACAAGATCTTCCGACTCTGGGTGATATCGAGATCGAGGCCTTGTTCTTCGGCGGTATCAGTCTCGTATCCGAACCCTGCGGAAGTGTGCTCGAATCCTTTCTGCTGCGTGAGTCTTCTAGCCGGGTAATCATGCTGGATCCCAACATTCGCCAGGGCTTCATTAAGGGCGAAGCCGCCTATCGAACTCGACTTGATACCATGATGTCGCACAGCGACATCGTGAAGCTATCTGATGAAGATGCGGCCTGGTTATTCGGGGAAGCAGAACCCGAAATTCACGCCGCTCGAATGCTGGACATGGGCATTCAACTCGCCATCATTACTGAAGGAGCCAAGGGTGCCACCGCCTTTAGCCATCACCATACGGTTTCGGTTCCTGCCCCCAAGGTCTCCGTGGTAGATACAGTGGGCGCAGGCGACTCCTTCAATGCCGGAATACTTGAAGCCTTGAAAAAGCAGGGTGTTCTGAAAAAGCCAGAGCTAAGTAAACTGGGAGTAGATCAGTTGGAAGCCATACTATCCAGAGCCGTCGAAGTAGCAGCAGTTACCGTCAGTCGGGCTGGCGCCAACTCGCCTTGGCTGGAAGAACTTGCCAAATAAGGCTCTCGGACTGACAGGAGAGCATGTCGACGGGTGATCACAGGGGTCATGAAACGATCTCCAGGCTCAGCGTGGTTCCCAGCAGATGCTGGCGCCAGGCACCAGCCATACCGGGTCGAGGCGGGTATTGGCCGATTCGACGCAGAGGAAGTGGCGTGCGGCATTGGCCGAGGTGTCATCGGGCGGGGTCGCGCCCGGATGCCAGACTACGACGGAATCGCTGCCCTGGCGGGCGACACGCAAGCGGCGGGTGCCATCGTCGAGTACTACCTCAGCGTTGCTGTGATAGATGCGGTCGAGCCCGCCGCGAACCGCCAGCTCGCCCTGCTGGTCACGCTCTGAGAAGCCGGCCATCTTGTCCAGGTAGCGGGCCCCGGCGAGCCCCTCCAGCCGGCAGGCGAAGCCGTCGGCCACGGCAAGATAGCTATGCAGGGCGCCGCTCAGCTTGATCGGGGTCTCTCCCCGGTGCTCGGTGATCAGTTCCACGTGGAGACGGCGGGCATTGGCCTGTATGACGGCCCGGGGGGCCAGTTGGGTGTGCAGGGGCTCGATGGGGGAGAGGTGCAGCTCGATGCCCTCCTCGTGCTCATCCACGGCATCCAGCCGCCAGTCGGCCTTGCGTGCCGGGCCATGAAAGGGCCCCGAGCGATCCGGCGATTCGTCGGCGGCGCGCTCGTCGGCGAACCAGGGCCAGCAGAGCGGAATGCCGCCGCGAATGGCCCCCGGCAGCGGCTGCGGCGTCGGCGTCACCCACAACCAGCCGCCGGCCACCATGCCTTCGGGAGCCTCAATGGCGGTAGCTGCTGTGGTGGTCGGAGAAAAATGCAGTACTTGGGCGCCCTGCAGGCATACGGCAAGCTCGCCCCAAGGTTCGCGAGCGAGCCATACCTGGCGGCCGGCCCATTCGGCCAAGCGCTGGCCATCGGTCTCGTCGAGCAGTGTCCTCAGGCTCTCGGGAATCATTCGGCTTCCTCCATTACGCCACTTCTTCGTTGTGCAGTGCCTCGGCGGCGCCCAGCAGCCCCGGCCAGGGTGCGGTGACCACATGGACCGGAATCGCGCCGGTGTAGCCGCTCATCCGCCCCTTGGCGTTGAAGGCGTCGCGAAAGCCGCTCTGTGGCAGCCAGTCGAGCAGCCTTGGCAGGATGCCGCCGCAGAGATAGACCCCGCCGCGGCGCCCATGACCAGGGCGGCATCGCCACTGACGTCACCGAGGATCTTCAGAAAACGCAGTAGCGTATCACGGGCGATACCATCCCCGTGGGAGGCCGCCTCGGTCACCTCGGCGGGGGTGGTGTGGCGTGGCGGCGCGCCCTTCAGCGAGCAGTGGGCCAGATAGAGGTCGAGGAGACCCTGGCCACAGAGGATGCGCTCCACCGAGACTCGCCCGTAGCGATTGCGAAAATGGCGCAGCAGATTCTGTTCGCGTTCGTCGGTCGGGGCGAAGGTGAAGTGGCCGCCCTCGGTGGGCAGCGGTATCCAGGCGCGGCGTCCCGGAAAGATGCCGGCCACGCCCAGGCCGGTGCCGGGGCCGATCACCAGTCGAACGGTGTGTTCACGGGGCTCTCCCGGCTGGACCTCCGCCAGATCCTCTGGACCCAGATGGGGCACGCCCAGCGCCTGGGCAGTGAAGTCATTGATCACCTTCAGTCGGGTCAGCCCCAGCGCCGCCTGGGCTTCGCGACGCGAAAAGGTCCAGTGATTGTTGGTCATGCGCACCCGGTCGCCATCGATGGGGCAGGCGAAGGCGAGGCAGGCCTCTTCCGGTGCCTCGGCCCCGTTCTTCCCGACCTTCGCCAGATAGTCGCGCACGGCTTCCACCACGCCGGGGTAGTCGGCGCAGGGCAGGGTCTGGATGTCATGGGGTTCAAAGGCGCCCGGTGTCACCAGCGCGAAGCGTGCATTAGTGCCACCGATGTCACCGATCAGCGCCGGTCGTGTCATTGATCCTCCTGCTCAATCGTTTCGAGTTCGCGTGAGAGTACCTCCTCTTCGAAGCCACCGAACACGCCGGCGCCCTCTTCGGCTTTCGCCGCCAGGTGGCGAAAGCCGCCGAACAGCTCGCGGCCCATGCCGAAATGGCTATGTTCGAGGTTGATGTCGACGAAGGGGCGCGCGTTGAACTCCGCGGCATCGACCAGCACGCGCAGCTCGCCGGTGTCGGCGTCAAGACGCACCACGTCGCCGTCGCGGAGCTTGGCCAGTGGACCCCGATCGACCGCCTCAGGGGTCACATGGATGGCAGCCGGCACCTTGCCGGAAGCGCCCGACATGCGGCCATCGGTGACCAGCGCGACCCGGTAGCCGCGATCCTGGAGCACGCCCAGGAAGGGGGTGAGCTTGTGCAGCTCGGGCATGCCGTTGGCCTTGGGGCCCTGGAAGCGAACCACCACCACCACGTCGCGGTCGAGTGCCCCCGACTCGAACGCCGCCTTCACCTGATTCTGGTCGTCGAACAGCTTGACCGGCGCCTCGATGATGCGGTGCTCCTGCTTGACCGCCGAGATCTTGATCACACCGCGGCCGAGGTTGCCGTCGAGTACGGTGAGTCCGCCGGTGGGGGAGAAGGGGTCTGCCACTGGACGCAGCACATCCCGGTCGTGGCTCTCCACGGGGCCTTCACGCCATACCAGCTTGCCTTCTTCGAGAAAGGGCTCCTGGGTGTAGGCGTGCAGGTCGGTGCCGAACACCGTGGGAATGTCACCGTGGATGAGGCCGGCAGCGAGCAGTTCTCGAATCAGCAGGCTCATGCCGCCCGCGGCCTGGAAGTGGTTCACGTCGGCCTGGCCGTTGGGATAGATGCGGGTCATGCTGGGCACCACCGCCGAGAGCTCGGTGAAGTCGTCCCAGTTGATGGTGATGCCCGCCGCGCCGGCCATGGCCACCAGGTGCAGGGTGTGGTTGGTGGAGCCCCCCGAGGCGAGCAGGCCGACCATGGCATTGACGATGGCGCGTTCGTCGATCTGGCGGTAGAACGGCCGGTAGTCGCCGCTCTGCTCGGTGTTGCGAATCGCCTGTTCGGTGGCGTAGCGGGTCAGGGCGTCACGCAGCGGCGTGCCGGGATTGACGAAGGAGGCACCGGGCAGGTGCAGGCCCATTATCTCCATCATCAACTGGTTGGAGTTGGCGGTGCCGTAGAAGGTACAGGTGCCGGGACTGTGGTAGGACTGGGACTCGGCCTCCAGCAGCTCGTCGCGACCCACCTTGCCTTCGGCATAGAGTTGCCGGATGCGCGCCTTCTCGTTGTTGGGCAGGCCGCTGGTCATGGGGCCGCCGGGCACGAACATCGCCGGCAAGTGGCCGAAGCGGGCCGCACCGATGAACAGGCCCGGTACGATCTTGTCGCAGATGCCCAGATAGAGCACGGCGTCGAACATGTTGTGGGAAAGCGCCACGGCGGTGGCCATGGCGATCACGTCGCGGGAGAACAGCGACAGCTCCATGCCCGGCTGCCCCTGGGTCACGCCGTCGCACATCGCCGGCACACCGCCGGCAAACTGCGCCGTGGAGCCCATCCCGCGTGCCGCTTCCTTGATGGCGGCGGGGTAGTCCTCGAAGGGCCGGTGGGCGGACAGCATGTCGTTATAGGACGAAACGATGCCAAGGTTGGCGCTGTTCGTCAGCTTCAGCCGGTCCTTGTCGGTGGCGACATCGCAGCCGGCGAAGCCGTGGGCCAGGTTGCCGCAGGAGAGTTCGCCACGGTGCACGCCCTGGCTGTGCTGGGCTGCCATGTGGGCTTCGTAGAGCTTGCGCCGATCGCGAGAGCGCTCGCGGATGCGCTCGGTAACCTGATGGACGGTTGGGTGGAGAGCTGCGGTAGGGCGAGCCATGGGGGTACCTCGCGTCGTTGTGTGATGATTGCGGTAAGTTTACAAATTATCTCGCACTTTACCCCGTCATGATACGTCTCTTTCGGCTGCTATGTAGTTTTATTACGTATATTTTGTTCAGAGCCCCATCAGTCGGTAGAGCCAGCGTCGATAGGGCGGGTTGAGCAGCCGCACACTGCTGCGCTTCGCCTGAAGGAAGACGCTGCGCTGATGGCTGAAGCGCAGGAAGCCGGCCTCTCCCTGGTAGCTACCCATACCGCTACCCCCCACGCCGCCGAACGGCAGGGCGGGCACGGCGTTATGCCAGAGCGTATCGTTGAACACGACACCGCCGGAGTGTGACTCTTCGAGGATGTGCTTGCGCTGCTTGGGGTCGTTGGTAAAGGCGTAGAGCGCCAGCGGTCGAGGCCGTTCGTGAACGAAGGCCAGGGCGTTCGGTATATCGCTGATGCCAATGATGGGTAACCAGGGGCCGAAGATCTCCTCACGCATGATCGCCAGCTCGCCGTGGGGATCGATCACCAGTGTCGGCGGCAGCTTGGCGCCTCGGCTGAGTTCCATCGTCTCGCCCAGCGGGATCACCCTGCAGCCGTGATCCCGCGCTTCCTCCAGCATGGCGTCGAGTCTCTCGCGGTGCGATTCGCCAATGATGGCGCTGAAGTCGTCACCGGCAGCTCCTCTGGGATGAAAGCGCTTCACCACTCGGGTGAGGGCTGCCACGAAGGCGGCCAGATGCGGTTCATGAACCAGCACATAGTCCGGGGCGAGGCGGGTCTGGCCCGCATTCAACCACTTGCCGAATGCGATGCGCTCGGCGGCCTGCTCCAGGTCCGCATCGGCGCCGATGATCACCGGGGTCTTGCCACCCAGCTCCAGCGTGACCGGAGTGAGATTGGCGGCCGCGGCCAGGGCGACTTCCCGTCCGGCTTGGGCATCGCCGGTGAACAGCAGGTGGTCGAAGGGCAGGGTGGCGAAGGCCCGCCCCGTGTCGGCGTCGCCGGTGATGACGCGGAGTTCCTGCGGGGAAAAATAGTGTTCGGCCAGCCGAGCCAACAGGGCGCTGGTCGTCGGCGACCTTTCGCTGGGCTTGATCATGACGCGATTGCCTGCCGCCAGGGCATCCACTGCGGGCAGCAGTGCCAGGCTCCACGGGGAGTGGCTGGGGGCGATGATGCCCACCGTGCCCAGGGGCTGTCGATAGATACGCGCACGGGCCGGCCACAGTCGCAAGGGCACGGGGGCTCGACCGGGGCGCATCCAGCGCTTGAGGTGACGGCGAGCATGGCGAACGGCCTGGAGCACTTGGGCAATGTCCGTCAGGCGAGTCTCGGCCTCGGGTCGATAGCCGAAGTCCTGTCGAATCGCCTTGATGATGTCCTGACGATGTGCCGGGTCATGTCGCCCAGTCGTCTCAGGCGGTCGCGGCGCACGGCGAGGGACGGGTAGCGCTCGGCATCGAAGGCCTGGCGCTGCGCGTCGAGGTGCGCCGACAGCTGGCTGGCGTCGGCCATTCGCGTCTCCCTGAGTGAGGGTGATGGAAGGAGCGGGTGGGTCTGGGCACAATGTAGGCGGTTTGCCGGTCGCTTGTCAGCCGGCGGTATCGGTCATCACCGAAAAAATCAGGAGTCGCATGTCCGAGCTCGTCCTGAAAACGCTCCCCGCCATCGAGGCAGTGGCAGCCGATGCGTGGAACGCCCTGGTCGGCCACGATCACCCCTTCCTGCGCCATGAGTTCCTCCATGCCCTGGAGGCGAGCGGTGCGGTAGGGGCGGCCACGGGCTGGGAGCCGCGCCACCTGACGCTGTGGCAGGGCGAGGCACTGGTCGGGATCATGCCGCATTACCACAAGCACCACTCCTACGGCGAGTACGTCTTCGACTGGAACTGGGCCGATGCCTGGGAGCGCGCCGGGGGGCGCTACTATCCCAAGGGGCTGACGGCGATTCCCTTCACGCCGGCGCCGGGCCCGCGGCTGGCGCTGGCGGCAGGGGTCGACCCGCTGGCTGCAAGGACCTGCTCGCCGGCACCTGGGAGGGTGGCCCGCTGTCGAGCTGGCACCTGCTGTTTGCCGAGAGAGAGGAGGTGGACGGCTGGCTTGAGGCCAGGCCGGCGCTGGTGGTCCGCCATGGCGTCCAGTTCCAGTGGCAGGACCGGGGCTACGGTGACTTTGCCGGCTTTCTGGCGGCCATGACCTCGAAGCGACGCAAGGCGATCCGCCGCGAGCGCCGCCTTGTCGGCGAGCAGGGGCTGACACTCCACCGCCTGGAGGGCGAGGCGATCGGAGAGGCCGATCTGGCGCACTTCTACCGCTGCTACGAGATCACCTACCTGGAGCGCGGCCGCCACGGGTACCTGAGCCTCGACTTCTTCCAGCGGTTGCACCGTACGCTGCCCGGAGCCCTGCTGCTGGTTCAGGCGCGCCTGGAAGGAATGCCGGTGGCTGCTGCGCTTTGCCTGCAGGGCAGCCGGACGCTCTACGGGCGCTACTGGGGCAGCGAAGTGGTGGCGGACTCGCTGCACTTCGAGGCCTGCTACTACCAGGGTATCGAGCACTGTCTCGCCCGGGGCCTGACCCGCTTCGATCCCGGCACCCAGGGCGAGCACAAGCTGAGCCGCGGCTTTGCGCCGCATCGGTTGCGGTCGCTGCACTACCTGGCCGATCCGGGGCTGCGTGCCGCCGTGGCGCGTTTCTGTGCCGAGGAGCAGCGCCATGTGGCGGCCTATCGTCGGATCGCGGAGCAGGCCCTGCCGTTCAGGGCGTGAGCCGACGCGGTGAAGGTGGCATAATGGCGACCGTTTCGAATCAGTGAGGAAGGACCCCCATGCTCAGGTGGCTCGCCATCGCCCTGCTAGTGCTGCTGGCGCTGCTGCAATACCGGCTGTGGTTCGGCGACAGCGGGGTGCAGGAGTTGCGCGAGATCCGCGAGCGGGTCGCCGTGCTGGATGCCGACAACAAGCCGCTGCGCGATCGCAATGCGCGCCTCGGCGCCGAAGTCGTCGACCTCAAGACCGGGCTGGACGCCATCGAGGAGCGCGCCCGCAGCGATATCGGCATGGTGAGGACCGACGAGCACTTCTACTGGGTCCCGGGTGTGGTGATCGAAGGCAGCCTGCTGGAGGCGAATGCCGGGCTGGTGCGCCAGCCGTCCTCGTCTGGCGGAGTGGCTGCCGATGAGTGAGACGCTCTGGCTGGTGGTGCCTGCCGCCGGGCAGGGGCGGCGGATGGGCGCGCAGCGGCCCAAGCAGTACCTCCCCCTGGCTGGCCGGCCGGTCATGGCTCATACCCTGTCGCGGCTGCATCAGGCCTTCCCCGCGGCGCGGCTGTGCCTCTGCCTCGACCCGGACGACGCCCTGTTCGATCCGGCCTGGGTGCCCTTCGTCCACTGGCAGCGGGTCGACGGCGGTGCCGAGCGGGCCGACTCCGTGGGTCACGCCCTGGCGGCGCTGGCTGGCAGGGCAGGGGACGAGGAGATGGTGCTGGTGCACGACGTGGCCAGGCCCTGTGTCTCCGTCGATGATCTGGCACGACTGTACGAGGTACTGCGCCACGATGCCGTGGGTGGCCTGCTGGCCGCCCCGGTGGCCGATACCATGAAGCGCGACGATGGGGCAGGGCGAGTGGCAGCCACCGAGTCGCGCCAGGGGCTGTGGCATGCCATGACCCCCCAGGGCTTTCGCTATGGCCTGCTGTGCAGGGCCCTGGCGACCGCCCAACGGCATGGCCTGGCCGTGACCGACGAGTCCTCCGCCGTGGAGGCGCTGGGCCTGGCGCCACGCCTGGTGGCCGGTCGGCGGGACAATATCAAGATCACCCATCCGGAAGACCTGGGGCTGGCGGCACGGATTCTTTCGGCCCAGCGTGCCGAGGGTCCGGGCAACACCACCGCGACTGGCAGGGAGAAGCGCTAGATGGTCAGAATCGGTCATGGATTCGATGTGCACCGCTTCGGTGAAGGCGACCACCTGATGATCGGCGGCGTCGCCATTCCGTTCGGGCAGGGCTTCGTTGCCCACTCCGATGGCGACGTGTTGCTGCACGCCGTCTGCGACGCCCTGCTGGGCGCCTGCGCTCTGGGTGATATCGGGCGTCACTTTCCTGATACCGATGAGGCCTGGGCGGGCGCCGACAGCCGCGCTTTGCTGCGACACGTGCACGGACTGGTCCATGCTGCCGGCTACCGGGTCGGCAACGTGGATGCCACGGTGATCGCCCAGGCGCCCAGGCTGGCGCCGCACATCGGCGGCATGGTGGCGAATATTGCCTCCAACCTCGCCCTCGCGCCGAGTGCGGTCAACGTCAAGGCGACCACCACGGAGCGGCTGGGATTCACCGGGCGTGGCGAGGGCATCGCCGCCGAGGCGGTAGTGCTGCTGCTGGCCCGTGATGACAGTGCGGCGACAACGGGAATCTCACGATGACCCAGGCGGTGCCTTCCGTCCAATGGCCCCGGGTGCTGGATGCCCATTTCGGTCCGCCTCCGTCCGGTGACTATCGCGCCACTCCGGAGGATTTCCTGGTCGAGGAGATCCTCGACTTCGCCCCGGAGGGGCAGGGGGAGCACCTCTGGCTCTGGATCGAGAAGCGGGGGCTTACCACCCTGGAGGTGGTGCGCCACCTGGCTCGCGCCTGTGACGTGACGCAGCGTGCCGTGGGGTACTCCGGCATGAAGGATCGCATCGCCGTGACCCGGCAATGGCTGTCGGTGCATCTGCCGGGCCGTGAGGGCCCCGGTGATCTGGCCGAGCGCCTGGCAAGCCACGGCGTGCAGGTGCTCGAGCAGGTGCGCCATCCCCGCAAGCTCAAGCGTGGCGTCCACCGCGGTAACCGCTTCTCCCTGGTCATTACCGGGGCCGCGGTGCAAGCGCCTGGACTGGAGGCGCGCTGGGAGTGGCTGTGCCGGCATGGCGTGCCCAACGGCTTCGGCCCGCAGCGCTTCGGCCCGGAGG
>NZ_AZQX01000083.1:0-8761 GCF_000568385.1 Halomonas sp. BC04 | reverse complement strand
GGCGCCGCTGGAGATCGGCAAGGCGGAGCATCGCCGCGAGGCGGGTAGAGACGGCAGCCGAGTCGCACTACTGGCCTTCGGCAGCCTCAATGGCCCCGCGGCCGCGGTGGCCGACGCCCTGGACGCCACCCATATCAACATGCGCTCGATCAAACCGCTGGACCGGGAGGCCATCCTGGCCGCCGCCGACGAGCACGACCTGCTGGTCACCCTCGAGGAGAACGTCGTGGCGGGTGGCGCCGGCAGTGCCGTCAACGAACTGCTGGCCGCCGAGGGCGTGCAGGTGGAGCTTCTCAATCTCGGCCTGCCCGACGCCTTCGTCGAACACGGCAAGCCGGCAGAGCTGCTGACCGAGTGTGGACTGGATGCGCCGGGTATCGAAGCCGCCATTCGCGCGCGGATGGGTTAATTCGAGACAGTCAACAAGCGCAACACTGCCTGTTCCAACCGGCCATGAATCGAGCTTCATGGCCGGTTTTTTATTGTGTGACATTGGAATAGTCCCTGTGAATCCCCGTTTGTGAACCGGTACACCAGCCACTTCCGACCTTTCGTCAGGCATTGTCTAGTGGCTGCGGGATGAAATAAACGCACCGATAGGCAGGTCAATACGAGCACATTGCGGAGTGATGGTGGTGCTTATCACTTATATTCGCGTAAGCCATTTCCTACAATGGCTGTAAGCAAAGGTATACATCGTACTAATTGTCTCAAGACGGCTTGACGATATCCGTCACGAACCCTGCATGTTTTCGGCAGTTGGCGGTTTTTATTCTGTTTTCTCTCCTGTAAGTAACGTCCACGTAAACTTGCCTGTCGTCCATGGCCTCGTTTGGCACCTCCTCACTTCCTGTTTACCCTCTCGCGTCATCAGCTATCGCGGCAAGCGCTTCTTCGGGTCCGCCGGCCTGCGCCTGGATCATCTCGCAGCGGCGTGTGGCCCTGGCCAATTCGGTTGGGGTCGATGTGGTTCGCATAGCCCGTTCCTGGCTTGCCCACCGGGCCAGTATCAAGACGTATGACTTAATCGTTCCAAAAATCCAGCGGTTCGTCAGGGAGCTCCAGACAATGGCAAAGGAAGGGACCGTTGCGCCCAAAGAGCGCATCAATATCAAGTATGTACCGGCTACCGGCGACCAGCAGGCGGAAACCGAGCTGCCGCTCAAGCTGCTGGTGGTAGGGGACTTCAAGGGTGGCGCGGAAGAGACGCCCATCGAGGAGCGCGACAAGGTCTCGGTGGACAAGAACAACTTCCAGTCGGTCATGCGCGAGGCGGGTCTTGGCCTGCAGGCTTCCGTACCCAACCGGCTCGAAGAGGGCGAAGAGTCGGCCGACCTGGCCGTGAACCTCTCGTTCAAGGCGCTGGAGGATTTCGCCCCCGACAGCGTGGCCCGGCAGGTACCGGAGCTGCGCAAGCTGGTCGAGCTGCGCGAGGCGCTGGTTGCGCTCAAGGGGCCGCTGGGCAATGTGCCGGCCTTCCGCGATCGGCTGCAGAAGCTGATGGAGAGTGACGAGGCGCGCCAGCAGCTGCTCTCGGAGCTCGAGCTGCTCGACACGAACAACAAGGGCGACGCCTGATTCCTGTGAGTTCAGGTGCAGGCAGAACAGGTGCAGGCAGGCGATTCAACGCCAGGTAAAGGATTCGAGGCAACCCCATGACCGATTCGGTACAAACGCAGGGCCAGGCCGCCGGGGCCCAGGCTGAAGACTCCCTTCTCGACCAGGTGATGGCGCAGACGCGCATGGCACCGGCCGACGAGGGCTACGATATCGCCAAGCAGGGCGTGGCGGCGTTTATCGCCGAGCTGCTGCAGAGCACCAGCGACGCCCCCCAGGTCAACAAGTCGGTGGTCGATCGCATGATCGTCGAGCTCGATCGCAAGATCGGCAGCCAGGTGGACGAGATCCTGCACGACCGGGGCTTCCAGGAGCTGGAATCGGCCTGGCGTGGCCTCAAGTTGCTGGTCGACCGCACCGATTTTCGCGAGAACATCAAGCTGGACGTGTTGCATGCCACCAAGGCAGAGCTGCTCGAGGACTTCGAGTTCGCTCCCGAGCTCAGCCAGAGTGGGCTCTACCAGCACGTCTATGCGGCGGAATATGGGCAGTTCGGTGGCGAACCGGTCGCCGGGATCATCGGCCACTATGACTTCTCGCCCTCGACGCCGGACATCAAGCTGCTGCAGTTCACCGCCGCGGTGGGCGCCATGGCCCATGCCCCCTTCCTCTCCTCGGTGGCGCCGAGCTTCTTCGGTATCGACAGCTTCGAGGAGCTGCCCAATATCAAGGACTTCAAGGCGATCTTCGAAGGGCCGAAGTACGCCCGCTGGCGCAGCCTGCGCGAGTCCGAAGACGCCCGCTACCTGGGCCTGACCGCACCGCGCTTCCTGTTGCGCATGCCCTACGACCCGGTCGAGAACCCGGTCAAGAGCTTCAACTACCGCGAAACGGTCAACGAGAACCACGAGCATTACCTGTGGGGCAACACCGCCTACCTGCTCGCCGAGCGACTGACCGACAGCTTCGCCAAGTACCGCTGGTGCCCGAACATCATCGGCCCCCAGAGCGGCGGCGCGGTGGAGAACCTGCCGGTCCACACCTACGAGGCGCTGGGTCAGCTCCAGGCCAAGATTCCCACCGAGGTGTTGGTCACTGACCGGCGTGAATTCGAGATGGCGGAAGAGGCTTCATCTCGCTGACCATGCGCAAGGGCAGCGACAACGCCGCGTTCTTCTCCGCCAACTCGGTGCAGAAGCCCAAGGTCTTCCCCAACACGGCCGAAGGCAAGGCCGCCGAAACCAATTTCAAGCTCGGTACCCAGCTGCCATACATGTTCATCATCAATCGCCTGGCGCACTACATCAAGGTGCTGCAGCGCGAGCAGATCGGTTCATGGAAGGAGCGCCAGGATCTCGAGCGTGAGCTCAACGCCTGGATCCGCCAGTACGTTGCCGACCAGGAGAACCCGCCGGCCGAGGTGCGTAGCCGCCGTCCGCTGCGGGCCGCCTCGATCCAGGTCTCCGACGTCGAGGGCGATCCGGGTTGGTACCAGGTGTCCATGGCGGTGCGCCCGCACTTCAAGTACATGGGCGCCAACTTCGAGCTGTCGCTGGTGGGCCGCCTCGACAAGGAGTAAGGGAGTGTCGCTGCCATGAGCCTTTACCGTGGTGGCGTGCTCGGCAACCGGCTGTTCGAGCGCCTGGCGGCGTCCGGGCAGCCGGTCGAGACAGGGAGCGAGGCGAGCCTCGCCGACACCGTGGAATCCATCAAGCGTCATCTCGTTGACCTGCTCAACAGCCACCCCGGGCACAGCGAGTGTGCCCCGGAGCTGGGGCTGCTCGACTTCAATGACGCAACCATCGGTGTACTCGATCTGGAACTCAACATTCAGCGCGCCATTCGCCAGTGCATCGAACGCTTCGAGCCTCGAGTACAGCGAGTGGAAGTGGAGTCGTTGCCCCATGGCGGCGACCCCCTGCAGCTGCGTTTCCAGGTCCACGCGACCCTGGATCTTGGCCGGGACAACGCCCAGACCACCATCGATCTGCTGCTGAACGACAAGCGCTACCAGTGCCTGAACTGAACGGTTTTTGAACTGAGACGCGCCAGAACTGAGCACCTGAGTAACCACGCATCTGGGAAACGAGGCTCGCATGCTGAATCGCTATTACCGGGACGAGCTCGACTTTCTGAAGCTGCAGGGGCGGGAATTCGCCGAGGCCAATCCAGGCCTGAGTCGCTTCCTCTCCGAACGCAGCACGGATCCGGACGTCGAGCGCCTGCTGGAAGGCTTTGCCTTCCTGACCGGCCGCATGCGGGAAAAGGTCGAGGACGAGTTTCCCGAGCTGACCCATTCGCTGATCAGCATGCTGTGGCCCAACTACCTGCGTCCGGTGCCGAGCATGACGGTCATGCAGTTCACCCCGAAGTGGCATGCCCTGAGCGTTTCCCAGTCCGTTGCGGCTGGCACGGCGGTGGGCAGCCGGCCCATTGACGGAACGGCCTGCCGCTTCCGCACCTGTCACGACGTGGCGCTCTATCCGCTGCAGCATGCCGGTGTCGAGGCGCGACACTCCCGCGAGGCCTCCGTCGTCGAGCTGAACCTCGACGTGCGCAGCGATCAGCCACTCGATGCCCAGGGAATCGAGGATCTGCGGCTGCACCTGGGGGGCAACGGCTACACGGCACGCAGCCTCTATCTGTGGCTGAACCACTACCTGGAGCGCATCGAGCTGGAGATCGACGGCGAGCGCCGGCGCTTGCCCAACAGCCTGCTGCAGCCGGTAGGGTTCGAGCGTGAAGATGCCCTGTTGCCCTATCCGCGCAATGCCTACCAGGGCTATCGCATCCTGCAGGAGTATCTCTGCTTCCCCGAGGCCTTCCACTTCGTCGACCTGGCCTCGCTGGGCCGCCACCTGCCCTCCGTCCAGGCCAGTCGCCTGACGCTGCGCTTCGTCTTCTCGCGCACCCTGCCGGCGGATGCACGGGTGCGCGACGAGCACTTGGCGCTCTACTGCACGCCGGCCATCAACCTGTTCACCCACGATGCCGACCCCATCGACCTGAGCGGCGAGCGCAGCGAGTACCACATTCGTCCCAGCAGCCGCTCGCCGGCCAACTACGAGGTGTTCAGCGTCGATGCGGTGCATGGCTGGCTGGAGAGTGAATCCGGCAAGGTCCGGGGGGAGCCGCGCAACTATGTACCGTTCGAGAGCTTCCAGCACCAGATCGAGCGCGATCGGGACCGGCAGGCGCTCTACTACCGGGTGCGGGTTCGCGACAGCCTGCGCGGTGATGGCTTCGACCACGACATCGCCTTCGTTCGCGGCGACGAGCGCGCCTGCCTGGGCATGCGCGAGACCATTTCGCTGCGGCTCACCTGCAGCAACCGCGAACTGCCCGAGAAGCTGACGGTGGGCGATGTCTGCGTGTCCACCGAGAACAGTCCGGTGCATGCCGATTTTCGCAATATCACCCGGCCGACGCCGGCGCTGCGTCCGACCCTCGACGGCAGCCTGATGTGGACCTTGATCTCCAACTTGTCTCTCAACTACCTGTCGCTGCTCGAGCGGGACGCCCTCTGTTCGGTATTGAGGGCCTACGACTTCCGGGCACTGGTCGACCGCCAGGCGGAGCGCGTCTCCCAGAAACGCCTGACGGGCATCGCCGATATCGAGACCCAGTCCATCGACCGGCTCCAGCGGGGACTGCCGGTACGAGGGCTGCGGTCGGTCATGACACTGGACCAGGAAGCCTTTGGCGACGAGGGCAGCCTCTACCTGTTCGGCAGCGTGCTGGCGCGTTTCTTCTCGCTCTACGCCAGCATCAACTCGTTCCATGAGCTGCATGTCATCAACCGACACAACCGTGAGCGTTACGCATGGACCTTACAGTCGGGCCAGCAGCCGCTGATGTAGCGCCGGCAGCCTGATCGAAGGGGCGCGACGCTACGACTTCTTCCAGCTCGTCGAGCTGTTGCACCGCCACCATGAGGATGACCTCGAAGGTGGGGGCGGCGGTAGCGTGGCGGCTTTCGAGCGGGTGCGCTTCAGCGCGTCGGCATCGCTGGGCTTCCCGGGCAGCGACGTGGTGTCCCTCGAGCCCGGCGTTGATGGCGGCTACCGGCTGGAAGTCAGCTTCCTGGGGCTGCAGGGGTCCCAGTCGCCGTTGCCCGGCTACTACCTGGAGAGCCTGGCCCATGATGCGGCCCACCACGAGGGTAGCGCCGGCGACTTTCTCGACTTCTTCAACCATCGCCTGCTGACCCTGGTTCATCGTGCCTGGCGCAAGTACCGCCACTATGTGCGCTACCAGGACAATGCCAGTGACGGCTTCTCCGCGGCCGTCTTTTCCCTGGTGGGGCTGGCCGATGCCGAGCTGCGCGGCGAGACGCCGATCAACTGGAGCAAGATGCTCGCCTATGCGGGCCTGCTGGCGGGGCGTTCGCGCTCCCCCGAGGTGGTGTGCAGCATTGTCGGCCACTGCTTCGACCTCGACGACGTGCATCTCGAGGAGTGGGTGCATCGCTGGGTGGTGATTCCCGAGGACCAGCGCAGCCGGTCGGGGCTTTCCGCCATGACGCTGGGAGAGGACATGATCGCCGGCGAGCGGGTCGCCGATATCGGCGGCAAGTTCGCCCTTTGCCTGAGGGGCCTGAGCCTGGCGCGTTTCCGCGACTTCCTGCCCGACGGCTGCGAGCACGCACCGCTCAAGACCCTGGTGAACTTCGTGCTGCGCGAACCCCTGGCCTACGACCTGGAGCTCGAGCTGCTGCCCAGTGCCGTCATGCCGATGCGCCTGGGTGAAGCCGGCAGCTGCCAGCTCGGCTGGACCACCTTCGTCAACCCCGAATCCAGCGATGCCTCCAGGCGCCGCCGGGTACGCATACAGATGACAGGCTAACCGCCCATGCAAGCCTCTTACCAGCAAGTCACCGAGCGCCACGCCACTGCCCATGCGGCCGTCACCCTGGTGGTCATCAACAGCGAGCGGCTGGAAGGACGCTCCACCAGCAGCCATGTCTTCCACGAGCCGGGCGGCACACTCGGCAGCGGCGCGGATGACGACTGGCTGCTGCAGGATCATGCCGGCCGCATTCGACCCGGCCATGCCCTGATTGGGCGACAGGATGGCCGCTTCTGCCTGATCGACTGCAGCGGGCACACCTTCATCAATCACGCCACGCTGCCCCTTGGCCGCGACCGGCGGGTTGCCCTGTGCGATGGCGACGAGCTGAGGCTCGGCGACTATCACCTGCGGGTCCATCTGGGCGACCGCCAGAGCGGCCAGCCCGGCGCCCAGCCGCTGACCGCGCTGATCAATGAGGAGCAGGAAGCGCTGGCAGGGCAGGGTGCGCCGCTGGTGCATGCCATGCCCCGGTCGGGCATGACGCCACCGCGGCAGGATGACCCCCTCGAGGCGCTGGGGGAGGCGACCCCCGGTGCCAGCCACCGGGACCCCATGACGGCCCTGAAGCACCCCGACGAGGCAGTCATCGACGTCACCGCCCCGCTGCTCGACGAGCTGGACGTCCCGGGCTCGAGCGGGACGACTTACCACCAACGGGAGCGGCGCGAATCCGCGCCGGCCAAGCCGACGATCCGACCATATGAGGACAAAAACGCCATGAGCAGGGAAATGGATGAAGGACTGTTGAACGATCTGGAGCGCTCGGTTGGCGAGCAGCTCGAGGACCGCTGGCAGGACTCGGTGCCGGCAGCCGCGGGGCATGTGGGTGCCGATCCCCTGATGCGTGCCCTGGGCGCCAATCTTCGCTTCCATGACAGCGAAGAGCAGCAGGCCTTCCTGATGGAGGCCGGCAACACCCTGCGGGCCGCCATCGAAGGGCTCCAGGCATTGCACCAGGCCCAGGACGACAGCCGCTATCCGCTGCGCGACCGCCGCCTTCAGCCCATCGAGGACAACCCCCTGCGGCTGGGCCAGCCCTATGGCGAAACCGTGGAGACGCTGTTCTCCGCCCGTCGCAGCCCGGTGCATCTCTCGGCACCGGCAGCGGTGGCCGAATGCCTGGCCCACCAGGGACAGCACCAGGCGGCGGTGGAAGAGGCCATCGGTCAGGCGCTGCAATCCATTCTGGATGCCTTTGCGCCCGATGCCCTGCTCAAGCGCTTCCACGCCTACCGCGGCGCCGGCAACCGTCTGGAAGACGAGGGTGGCTGGGCCTGGGAGATGTACCGCCACTACTACCAGGAGCTGAACTCCGGCCGCCAGCAGGGCTTCGCCAAGCTGTTCTGGGAGGTGTTCGAGCAGGCCTACGACCAGTCGGTTCGCCGCCAGCAGCGGGAGGAAGCATGAGCACGATAATAAAGAGCGCAAGAGTCATGCTATCAAGCAAGTCGCGCACAAGCTTATTCACTCCCCCTGCCTGGCTGATCGCCGTCATGCTGGCGCTGGTTCTCAGTGGCTGTACCACCATGGGCAAGACCTGGCAGGTGATCAAGGACCCGTCGATTCCGGTGGGCCATCCCGAGCCGCGTCTCTCGCAGGTCGACCTGGCCATGCTTGCCGAGCCCGACGTCAACCCCAACCTGGACGGGGACGGCACGCCGCTGCGCTTCCAGATCCTGCAGCTCAAGGACGACTCCATGCTGATGGCCGCCGACCATTACCAGCTGCTCAACGATCTCGAGGAGGCCCTGGGCACCAACTACCTGACCCACGACGACTTCACCCTGCTGCCCGGTCAGTGGAAGTTCTACGAGCCCTTCGAGATCGACGAGGAGACGCGCTATATCGGTCTCATCGCCTTCTACAACAACCCGGATCAAGCCCAGTGGAAGAAGGTGGTCAAGGTCAACGCCCAGGGTAATGACTACCATTTGCTGGTTCACCTGCGTGCGGACGAAGCCGAGCTGAGGGATCAAGACTGATGGCTAGCCGCAATCGCGTGGTCTGGAGCGAAGGGCTGTTCATCAAGCCGCAGCACTTCCAGCAGCAGCAGCGCAGCCTGGAAGGGCTGATCGACGCGCGCCTGCGCGGCGTCAGTCACTGCCTCTACGGCTTCCAGATGCTGGAGCTCAACGCGGAGTTCCTCAGTTTCGGCCGTATCGCCATCAGCCGTGCCAGCGGCGTGATGCCGGATGGCACGGCCTTCCAGCTGCCCGACGACGATATCGAGCCGCAGCCGCTGGAGATCGGCGACGCCGGCATTACCAACCAGGTCGTCTACCTGGGCCTGCCGCTGGCCACCGATGCGGTGGGCGAGGTGCGCTGGCCCGGCGACGACCTGCCGGCTCGCTAC
>NZ_AZQX01000082.1:0-15312 GCF_000568385.1 Halomonas sp. BC04 | reverse complement strand
TGGTCGGTGCGCCAGTCCCAGTTCTGGGCCAGCCACTGGCGGCCGTGGCGCTGCAACGAGAACGCCGAGCAGCCGCCACTGGCGCGGGTCAGGGCGATCTCGCTGCGGCAGTTGAGGGTGAGGATATCGGCGAAGTCGACCCCGGCGCCGTCGGCAATGCCCTCCATCTCCTCGAGTATGGCGGGGAAGCCCCGTTCGATCATGGCCTGGAAGCGCACGGCTTCCTGGCGGGCCTGCGCCCAGCTGATGCCGACGAAGTCGTGGAACAGCTGGGCATAGACCGTCAGGCTGTGCTGGATGAGACGCGAGTGAATGCGGCCATGGGCATTGCCGATGTGATGCCGGCTGCCGGAGAGCTGGGTCACGGGCAGGGCGTGGGTAGGCGGGGTCATGGTGTCTCCTCGAACTGGCCCCGGCCGAGGCCGACTCGGCGCAGGAAGTCGTTGGCCGGGAGGAATGGAATTGCGGGCCGCATGGAATGGCTCCTGTCGGGTGGGGATGCTTCGGATCCATCAGTATAGGCACCCTGGGGGGATAGATGCCGCCAGCGTTGAATTGTGCACTACCGCCACGGCGGTGATTCGTCCTTCTGATCAGGGAGTTGGGGCAACATTTCGCTTCGCTAACGTTGGCTGTGGGGCTTGTGTTTTTGCGCCAATGCTTCCAGATTTAAGGGGTGCACTTTTTTCGCAACCAGAGTGAGAAGAACAACCATGAAAAAACGCGTTTTGGCGATGGCCGTTGCAGCATCCAGCCTGGCATTCGTCGGTGCGGCGCAGGCAGAAGTGAAAGTCGGTTTCCTCGGCGGTTTCACGGGTCCGATCGAGAGCCTGACACCGCCGATCTTCGATGGTGCGCAGCTGGCGGTCCAGCAGATCAATGAGCAGGGCGGTATCCTGGGCGGCCAGACCCTGGTGATGCCCAGCGCAGATACCACCTGCAGCGATGCCTCGGCGGCCTCCAATGCGGCAGACCGCATGGTCAATACAGAAGAGGTCACGGCCATCGTGGGGGCGCTGTGTACCGGGGCGACCATCGCGGCGGCCAATAATGCCGCTATCCCCGGCGGCGTGGTGATGGTGTCGCCGGCCTCCACGGCACCGGCGGTCTCCGAGCTGGATGACAACGACCTGGTCTTCCGTACCGTACCGTCCGATGCCTTCCAGGGCGAGATCCTGGCCAAGCTGATGCTCGACAAGGGCTTCGATGAGGTCGCGGTGACCTTCGTCAACAACGACTACGGTCGCGGCCTGGCCGACGCCTTCGTCGAGGCCTTCGAGGCCGGTGGCGGCTTCGTCGCCGAGAACCTGGCCCACGAGGATGGTCGCGCCGATTACCGTTCCGAGCTGGGCTCCCTCTCCGGCAGCGGTGCCGAGACACTGGTGGTGCTGGCCTATGCCGATGGCTCCGGCCAGACCGTGCTGCGCCAGGCCTACGAGAGCGGCATGTTTACCCAGTACGCCGGCGCCGACGGCATGGTGGGTGACAGGTTGGTCGAGGCGGTGGGTGCCGACGTGCTCGAGGGCATGATCGCCACTCGCCCGGGTAGCCCGGACCTGCCGGGTACCGAGCTCTTCAACCAGGCAGCCGAGGAAGCCGGCTTCGACCCCAGTGCGGTCTTCGCCGCCCAGGCCTACGACGCCGCCTTCCTGCTGGCGCTGGCCATCGAGCAAAACGGTACCGCCGAGCGCGAGGGTCTCTCCGCGGCGCTGCGTAGCGTCTCCAGCGAGCCCGGTGAAGTGATCCTGCCCGGCGAGTGGGAGAAGGCCGTGGAGCTGATTGCCGCCGGCACCGAGATCAACTATGAGGGTGCCTCCGGCCGTCATGAGTTCGATGAGACGGGTGACGTGCCCGGCGTCGTGGTCGAGATGGTGGTGGAAGACGGCGCCTTCGTCAGCAAGGGGCAGGTCGACCTCTGATCCGCTAGACATTTGATCCGCTAGCAAGCAGCAACCTAAAAGCCCCGGCGGGATGTTTCCGCCGGGGCTTTTCTATCGGTCAATGCAGGCTTTCGGCAAAGCCTATCCGTGATGCTTGACCTTTTCTGGCAACAACCCCTGCGGGGCGAAGCGTAGCACCAGGGTGATCAACAGGCCGATCACCAGCACCCGGGCCTGCAGAGCCCGACTGGAGAGGTTGGCGGGGGGATCCCAGCCGAACACGCCTTCACCGAACATCACCGCCAGGTTCATCAGGAACAGCGCCAGCGGCTCGGACATCAGCCAGATGATGTAGACCGCCACGGCGCCAAAGATGGTGCCCAGGTTGTTGCCGGGGCCCCCGAGGATCACCATCACCAGCACCAGGAAGGTGTGGTTCAGCGGCAGGTAGCCCTGGGGGTCGAACAGGCCTGTTGAACGAGGCCAGTGCGCCGCCGCCGACACCCATCAGGATGCAGCCCAGCACGAAGATCTCCAGGCGACGCTTGTTGATGTCCTTGCCCATGGCCGCGGCGGAAACCTCGTTGTCGCGGATGGCGCGGATCATGCGGCCCCAGGGGGCATGGTAGGCGCGGTGCAGCAGGAAGAAGATCACCGCGATCATGGCGGCTGTGACCGACAGGTAGATCGCGCGAGCGAGGGTGAATCCCAGTTCGGCCGGTCCCGGGGTGGGCCAGGGCAGCGGCGAGACGGTAGCAGTGCCGCGGGTCAGCCAGTCGGAATTCTTCAGGAAAGCCTTGATGATCTCGCGATGCCCAGGGTGGCGATGGCCAGATAATCGCTGCGCAGGCCCAGGCAGATACGCCCGATGTAATAGCCGATGCCGCCCGCCAGGCGCCGCCGACGATCCAGCCGGTCCAGGCCGGCAGGCCCAGCCCGCCGACGAAACCGGCGCGGGACTGGATCTCGCTGGTGACCCCGCGCAGCATGCTGATGACGACCAGGTAGAGCACCACTCCCAGGATCACGGCGATCACCGTGCGCAGTTTCTTCGGCACGCCCAGGCGATCGAGGCGGGAGGCGCCGATCACCAGCACGATGGAGGCCACCAGATAGAGCAGTACGCGCCCCAGCTCGCCGGGTAGCTCGGTGCCCCAGAAGGCGTCGTTGACCGGTACGCTGAAAAACATCGCGGAGAAGCCGCCGATGGCGACGAAGCCCATGACGCCGGCGTTGAACTGGCCGGCATAGCCCCACTGGATGGTGAGACCCAGGGCCAGGATGGCATAACAGGCGGCCTCTACCAGCATGCGGGTGCTGTAGGCGGTGCCCATGACCAGGTAGACGCCGAGGATCGCTACCAGAAGTGCGCCGAACAGCACGACTTCACGGACCGGGAAGCGCGGCTGAGCCGCTACGGTGTCGGAACGTTGCGTAGTCATGTGATCACCTTACCCTTGAAGATGCCGGTGGGGCGCCACACCAGGATGGCCACCAGGATGAAGAAGGGCACCACTATCTTGTATTCGGTGCCGACGAAGGCGAGGTTGCGTGGCAACTCCAGCCAGTCGGGGAAATGGTGGGCGATGGGGCGCAACATGACCGTCCAGTTGAATACCGCCAGGGTCTCGGCGAAGCCCACCACGAAGCCGCCGGCAATGGCGCCGTAGGGGTGGCCAACGCCGCCGACGATGGCCGCGGCGAAGATCGGCAGCAGCAGGAAGAAGCTGAGGTCGGGCTTGAAGGTGACGTCCAGCGACAGCAGGGTGCCGGCAATGGCCGCCAGGCCGCCGACGATCACCCAGGTCACCGCCACGATGGTGTTGATGTTGATTCCCGACGCTGGGCGAGGTCCGGGTTGTCGGACATGGCTCGCATGGCCTTGCCCAGGCGTGAGCGGTTAAGGAACAGGTGCAGCCCCACCACGCAGGCGATGGTCAGCACGAAGAGAATGACCTGCGGCTCGGTGACGATGATCGGGCGCGTGGCCAGCTCGAAGGGCAGCTCCAGCCGGTAGATTTCCTTGCGCTCGGCGATATAGAGGCTCTGGGCGCTGGTGCCGGCGAACAGGCGGATCAGCCCCTGCAGCATCAGGGTCACGCCCAGCGAGCCGATCACTATGACGATGGGCTTGACGCCATGAGCCCGCAGCGGCTTGTAGAACGCCTTGTCGATACCCACGGCCAGCAGTGCGGTAAGCGCCATGGCCAGTGGCAGCATGACCACCGCGGTGGGCAGGCCGACCACGGCGCCGGCGCCCGGGAAAGCCATGGTCAGCAGCAGCACCATGAAGGCACCGAAGGTCATCATGTCGGCGTGGGCGAAGTGGGCGAAGCGCATGATACTGAAGACCAGCGTCACGCCGATAGCGCCAATGGCGTAGATCGAGCCGGTCACGCTGCCGGCAATCACCACGTTGTTGATGAAGAAGACCAGTTCATTCACGTCATTATTCTCCAGGTCCGGATATTAGCCGCCGAGAAAGCTCTTGGCGACGTCCGGGTCGGCTAGCAGTGCTGCACCGGTATCAGTGAAACGGTTCTGGCCGGCGGCCAGCACGAAACCCTTGTCGGCGATGGCGAGCGCCTGCTTGGCGTTCTGCTCCACCATCAGGATGCCGACGCCCGCGGCGTTGATCTCCTTCACCCGTTCGAAGATCTCGTTCATGTAGAGCGGGGAGAGGCCGGCGGTGGGCTCGTCGAGCAAGAGGACGTCGGGCTCAGCCATCAGTGCACGGCCCATGGCCACCATCTGGCGCTGGCCGCCGGAGAGCTCGCCGGCGGGCTGATGACGCTTTTCATAAAGGGGCGGGAAGAAGCCGTAGACCTTGTCGAGCATGCGCTTGACGTTGTTCGGCTTGAGGAAGGCCCCCATCTCCAGGTTTTCCTTCACCGTGAGGCTGGGGAAGACGTTCTTCTCCTGGGGTATGAACCCCATGCCCTTCTGGACCAGCTTGTTGGGCGGCAGGTTATGGATCGGCTCGCCGCGCAGCAGGATCTCGCCCTGGTTGACGGTGAGCAGGCCGAATATGGCCTTGAGCATGGTCGACTTGCCGGCGCCGTTGGGGCCGACGATCACACCGATCTCGTCGGCTTCAATGGCCATGTTCACCCCGTTGAGGATGTTCATGCCGCCGTAGCCGCCATGCACGTCGCGTGCTTCGAGTAGTGGCATCTTGGATTCTCTGCGCTAGTCGTTACTGTTCTTCTTGTAACCCGTCTTCTTGTAACCCAGGCGGGTCGGGCAGTGGTTCAGGCGTCATCGGTGCCCCTCAGGCGACGTTGGCGCCAAAGTAGGCCTCGATCACCTGCGGGTTGTTCTGGATTTCCTGGATCGTGCCTTCGACCATGACGCTGCCCTGGGCCAGCACGATCACCGGGTTGCACAGCCGGGCGATCATGTCCATGTCGTGCTCGATGACCAGGAAGGTGTAACCCATCTCGCGGTTGAGTCTCTCGATGTTGCTGACCAGGTCGCCCAGCAGGGTGCGGTTGACCCCGGCGGCGATCTCGTCGAGCAGCACCACCCGGGCGTCGGTCATCATGGTGCGGCCCAGCTCGAGGAGCTTTTTCTGGCCGCCGGAGAGGTTGCCGGCCAGCTCGTTGCGCACGTGGCGCAGGCCGATGAAGTCGATCACCTCCAAGGCGCGGCGGCGTACCTCGGACTCCTGGCTGCGCACCATGCCCGGCTTCAACCAGGCGCTGAAGAGACTTTCGCCGGCCTGGTCCGGTGGCACCATCATCAGGTTCTCCAGCGCGGTCATCTGGGAGAACTCATGGGCGATCTGGAAGGTGCGCAGCAGCCCCTTGTGGAACAGTTCGTTGGCAGGACGATTGGTGATGTCCTCGCCGTCGAGCAGGACCTGTCCGCTATCCAGCGGCAGGGCGCCGGCAATGATGTTGAACAGGGTGGATTTGCCGGCACCGTTGGGGCCGATCAGTCCGGTGATGGAGCCCTCCTCCACCTGGATGGAGCAGTCATTGATGACCTTCAGGCCACCAAAGGCCTTGTTGACGTGTCTGACGTCGATAATGGCTGACATGTTGGTTCCGCCCAGTGTCTTTCCGGAAGCCGATGGAACCCCGGAGTCTTGTTATGGTGCCCCGCGGTGCCCGATGGCACCTGCCGATGACACTCTGGATTGTCCTGCCGCCACGCCCGGACGGCGGCTGCCTGCGTTACAGCTCCTGGCTCTTGTCCACCAGGAAGGTGCGGCCGGCGGCAAAGGCACCGACGATCACCAGGCGCCCACGGTGGGAATCAGGTAACCCTCGATCTGCGGGATACTGCGCATGAAGACGAAGGCCACTGCCGCCGGTGCCACGAAGCGCACCAGGAAGCGCCAGATAGAGAACCAGGTCTCGCTGGTACGCATCTCCTTCATGACCTCGGAGTGGGTCAATGCCCAGCCGGCGAACAGGGCGATCAGCAGCCCACCCAGGGGCATGAAGATATTGGTCAGCAGCTCGATGAAGTCGAAGGCGCTGCGGCCGAACAGGGCATGGAAGATCGTCCCTTCGGCCCAGATGTTGAAGCTCACCACCGTCAGCAGGCCCAGGGCCCAGCTGGCCGTCACCATGCCGAAGACCGCCTGGGGGCGGGTCAGGTCGAAGCGCTCCACCAGAAAGGCGGCCACCGGCTCGATCAACGAGATCGAGGAGCTGATCGCCGCGCCCAGCACCAGGATGAAGAAGACCCCGCCCACCAGGGCGCCGAACGGCATTTCGGCGAAGGCCAGCGGCAATGACACGAACATCAGCCCGGGGCCGGCGGCGGCATCGAGGCCGGCACCGAATACCAGTGAGAAGATGGCGAGGCCGGCAATCATGGCCACGGCGGTATCGACGATGGCGATGGCAAAGGCGGTGCGGGTCAGCGAGACCTCGCTGGACATGTAGGCGCCGTAGGCCATGATCGCCCCCATGCCGAGGCTCAAGGTGAAGAACGACTGCCCCATCGCCTGTAGCCAGCCTTCGAGGCTCAGGGCGCCGATATCGAAGGTAAACAGGAAGCCGACCGCTGCGCCGAAGTCACCGTTGGCCACGCCGTAGCCGAGCACCACCAGCAGGATGACGAACAGCGACGGCATCAGGATACGCAGGCTGTTCTCGAGCCCCCTGTGGATACCCAGGCCGACGATCAGCCCCGAGGCGATGATGAACAGGGTGTGGTAGAGGGTCAGCAACGCCGGGTTGGCCAGCAGGTTGTCGAAGCTCCTGCCGATGATAGCGGCGTCGGCACCGGCAAGGCTGCCGGTGAACATCAGCCCGGTATAGTGGATCGCCCAGCCGGCGATGACCGAATAGAAACTCAGTATCAGGAAGGCCGAGGCCGCACCCAGCCAACCGATGGACTCCCAGGCGCGGGAGGTGTTGTGCGTCCTGGTCAGGTGGCGCATGCCCATGATCGGGCTGCGTCGGCTGGCCCGGCCGAGCATGGTCTCGCCGATCAGGATGGGGATGCCCACGGCGAAGATGGTGAGGGCATAAACGAGGATGAACGCGCCGCCGCCGTTTTCGCCGGTCAGGTAGGGGAAACGCCATAGATTGCCGAGTCCCACCGCAGAGCCGACTGCGGCCAGCAGGAAGGTGCCCTTGTGTGTCCAGACGTTGTGCGTGCTCATTGTGATTCCGCAGGGTCGGGTCAAGGCCTTGTGGGCCGTCTATGGGTTGCCGTCGGTCTCCGCACCGGTGGATGGGAGCCCGACGGCGCGTACACTTTGCGACAGAACCCGGCGTTCTGGCCAGTGGTCAAGCGTTAAGGTTGCGTTGGGGGTGAATGGTGACGGGGGCCGGCGATCATGTGTGGTCCTCGTCATCCTCCTCGTCCTTGTCGCCGCCGGTGGGCTCGAAGGCACGACTTGCATCCGGCAGCCGCACGATGTCGCCCTTGGCCAGCTTGCCTGCCAGCTTGCGTCTTTCTCCGGTGGCGGGGTCGATCAGTGCCACCACCTCGCCGATGCTGGTGCCATCGACATAGGCATCGACCCGGATACGTACCACCAGCCCCTGGTAGCGGGCCGAGAGGATGCCGCCGGGCCCGGGGTCGGAGCGTCCGATGGGATCCTGCTCGAAGTGGCGCACTACGCTGTCGCTTCCGGGGTCGTCCCACTCCACGTGTCTGTGCATCTTGCTCTCCTTCCGTGAGTCACTCCGTCACGTCAAGGGTAGTTGCTGCGATGGGGGGATGGATAGCCCATCGGCGAGACGCCCACCGAATGGGCGGGCGTCTCGATACACGTGGCATGTGTTATTCGGCTGTCGGCACGATCGATAGCGCTGGCGTGCCGAACGCTACCTGACCCTCAGCTCTTGCTGGCGCGCTTGCGCTCGTTTTCCTTGAGGAACTTCTTGCGCAGGCGAATGTGGTTGGGCGTGATCTCAACCAGCTCGTCGGAGTCGAGGAACTCGATGGCCTGCTCCAGCGAGAACTTCACCGGCGGGGTCAGGACGATGTTCTCGTCGTTACCCGTGGAGCGCATGTTGTCCAGCTTTTTGCCCTTGGTGGGGTTGACCACCATGTCGCTGGCGCGGTTGTTGATGCCGACCAGCATGCCCTCGTAGACCTCGGTGGCGTGGTCGATGATCAGCTTGCCGCGCTCCTGCAGGGCATAGAGGCATAGGCCAGCGCCTTGCCGTCGACCATGGAGACCAGCACGCCGTTGCGCCGCTCGATGGAGGCGTCGGGCTTCAGCGGGCCGTAGTGGTCGAAGCGGCTGGTGAGGATGCCGGTGCCCGAGGTCAGGGTCAGGAACTGGCCGCGGAAGCCGATCAGGCCGCGGGCCGGAATCATGAAGTCCAGGCGTACACGGCCCTTGCCGTCGGGGTTCATGTTGGTCAGCTCGCCCTTGCGGTAGCCGAGCTCTTCCATGATGGCGCCCTGGTGCTGCTCCTCGCAGTCGATGATCACCTCCTCGTACGGCTCCTGCTTGACGCCGTCGACCTCCTTGATGATCACCTCGGGGCGGCCAACCGCCAGCTCGAAGCCTTCGCGGCGCATGGTCTCGATCAGCACCGAGAGATGCAGTTCGCCGCGGCCGGAGACCTTGAACTTCTCGGGGGTCTCCCCCGGCTCGACGCGCAGCGCCACGTTGTGGATCAGCTCCTGCTCGAGACGCTCCTTGATGTTGCGGCTGGTGACGTACTTGCCGTCACGGCCGGCAAAGGGCGAGTCGTTGACCTGGAAGGTCATGGAGACCGTGGGCTCGTCCACCGACAGCGGCGGCAGGGCCTCGACGGTGGCCTGGTCGCATAGGGTGTCGGAGATGGACAGGTTGTCGATGCCGGTGATGCAGACGATATCGCCTGCATCGGCCTGCTCGGTCTGCACCCGCTCGAGGCCCATGTGGGTCATCACCTGGCCGATCTTGCCCTTGCGGGTGGTGCCGTCGGTGCTGATTACGGTGATCTGCTGATTGGGTTTCACCGAGCCGCGCTTGATGCGGCCAAGGCCGATGACGCCGACATAGCTGTTGTAGTCGAGGGCCGAGATCTGCATCTGGAATGGGCCATCGAGCTCGACCTTGGGCGGCTCGACGATGTCGACGATGGACTGCAGCATCGGCGTCATGTCGTCGGCCAGCTCTTCCGGGTCCAGGCCGGCGATACCGTTGAGCGCCGAGCAGTAGATGATCGGGAAGTCAAGCTGCTCATCGCTGGCGCCGAGGTTGTCGAACAGGTCGAAGATCTGGTCGATGACCCAGTCGGGGCGCGCGCCGGGGCGGTCGATCTTGTTGACCACCACGATCGGCTTCAGGCCCTGGGCGAAAGCCTTCTGGGTCACGAAGCGTGTCTGGGGCATGGGGCCGTCGACGGCGTCCACCAGCAGCAGCACCGAGTCGACCATGGACATCACGCGCTCGACCTCGCCACCAAAGTCGGCGTGTCCCGGGGTGTCGACGATGTTGATGTGGTAGACCTGGTCGGCATCTGGGGCCTGCCAGCGAATCGCGGTGTTCTTGGCCAGGATGGTGATGCCGCGTTCCTTTTCCTGGTCGTTGGAGTCCATGACGCGCTCCTGCCCTTCGGCCTTGCGGTCCAGCGTGCCGGACTGGCTGAGAAGCTTGTCGACCAGAGTGGTCTTGCCGTGGTCGACGTGGGCAATAATAGCGATATTGCGAAGGCTCTCGATCTGAGAGGGAACAGCTGTGCTCATAGGTTGTGGCTCGTCATCATCTACGCACCTATGTACACATATCAAGAAAGTACCCTAGGCGCGGGGGTAGGGAGAGTGGAGGCGCATTGTACAGACTAGGAGGGAAAGGGAATAGCAGAACCTCAGCCATCGTCCTGTTGTGGTAGACGCGTCTCGGCTTGCAGTGGGGGCTACTGCCGCTTCAGGACTGAGGCCATCCTGCCTATCCTGCTGTTCCGAGGTGGATCGAATTGACACGAAGGTGCGATGAAAACCAGCCTGTATACCTTTCGTTTCTTTTATACACTCAATGATACGTTAATTGACATTTCTCTTTCCCGCATCCCGCAAGCTCGCCCCTTCGCTTGCCGTCAAGGAATCGGCCGCCCATGTATGCGAGCAGTATTCTATTCGATGCCCGCTCTTCCGGCGCCCAGCTGCCCCGTCATTTGAGCGCGCTTAAGTCCGACGCGCGATACCGTGAGGGAAAGCATGAGCTGCTGTTGGTCGACGATACCGGAGACCAACGATTGCCCGGGCTGGCCAGCCGCTTCGGCGTCACCCTGGTGCCCTGTCGTCGTTGCCCGTTGGGGGAGCGGCTCAACGTTGCCGTGGCGGTCAGCCAGGGCGAACTGCTGCTCTTTCCCGGAGGAGTCCTGCGTGGCTTCCATCCATGGCTGGATAACCCGCTAAGCGATGTTGGTCAGCAGGAGTGGGATGCCGCGCTCTTGCGGGTGCAGCGCAAAAGCTTACTGTTGCGGCTACTGAGCCGGTTGTATCGTACCTCGCCCACCGACACCTTCTGTGTGACTCGCAGCTGGTTCGAGCGTATCGGGGGGTTTGATCCCGAGCTGGAACACGAGGCCCTGCCCGAGCTGATCGAGCGACTGCGGGCCTGCCAGGCTCGAATTTCGATCGAGGGCGCCTGAGGCCGGCCTGGGCTTTGACAGCGCCCGCCGGGAGGCGGGCGCTGGACGGGATGGTACGACTCGAGTATGGCGTTACTCGTCGTCGGGGACACCGCCCATGTCCTCGAGCAGTTGGCGATAGCTTTCCGACTGGGCATGCAGCATCTCCGTGGCCTCCTCTTCACCCATGAAGTGGACCGGCATCAGGATGCGCTCCTCGGTGATCTCGATGAAACGCTCATCCTGGGTGGCGGCCTCGAGGGCCTCGGCAAGGCGCTCGACATGGGCGTCCGGGGTGTTCTTCGGCACCACCACCACGCGGAAGTCGGAGGTGTCCAGGTCGTAGCCGGCTTCCTGGATGGTCGGGGCGTCCGGGAAGGCGAACAGGCGCTCGGAATCCATGCCCAGCAGCACCGGCATCTCGCCGCTTTCGGCGTAACCGGAGTGGGTGCCGCCGCTGTAGCCGAAATCGACATCGCCCGACAGGATCAGCGGGGCCATGCCGGCGCCGCCGGAAGTGGGGATGATGCGCAGGTCGAGGCCTTCCTGCTCCATGATGTATTCGATGACCAGGCGATCCAGGGCGTGCTGGGTGGCATAGCTGGTGCCCGGGTTCTCGCGGGCGTACTCGATCAGGTCTTCCCAGCTATCGCCGAAAGGACGGCCTTCGCCGGTGACGATGGCGTGTTGCACGGTGGTGATGCTGGCGACATAGCGGAAGTCATCCAGCGTGAAGTCGGTATCGTGGGCGTGCGGTGCAAAGGTGAGTGTGCCGTTGGTACCGGCGTAGACGAAGGTATGGCCTTCGTCCTGGTTATTCATCAGGCGGGTCAGAGATACGGCGCCGCCGGCCCCCGGCTGGTTGACCACGTTGACCGGTTGTCCGAGCTCCTCTTCCAGCACGTTGGCCAGCACACGGGCCTGGATGTCGGTACTGCCGCCGGCACCGAAGCCGACGACGAGGGTCAGCGGTCCGGTCGGGAATTCGTCGGCCTGGGCCAGGCCGACGGTGCCAAAGGCCATGCTGGCGGAAAGAATGGCGGTGCTCAGAATCTTCATTTTCATTGTTGGGCCTCATCGTGTCTTGGTGGCCTTGCGGGTAGCACGGCCGGAGTGTCGCGAGCGGTGGCCCGATTAGGGCCTGCCTTGGGCTCGCCGTTGCCGCCGCCCCTTGTGTGTAGGAGCGGCGGAAACCATTGGCGTCTGAGCGATTTACTCCTCGTCTTCCGGCAGGCCGCCGAGCTCTTCCAGCAGGGCCTTGTAGCCTTCGACCTGGTCGGCGAGGGTCTGGGTGACTTCCTCCTCGGGAATGAAGGTCACCGGCATCAGGATGCGTTCCTCGGTGATCTCGATGAAGCGCTCGTCCTGGGTCGCGGCTTCCAGCGCCTCGGCGAGTCGGGCCACGTGAGCGTCCGGCACGTCCTTGGGCACCATCACCACGCGAATCTCGGCGGCATTGATGTCGTAGCCGGCTTCCTGCAGGGTCGGAGCGTCCGGGAAGGCGACAAGGCGATCCTCGGCCAGGCTCAGCAGCACCGGCATCTCGCCGGAGTCGGCGTAGCCGGAGTGGGTTCCACCGCTGTAGGCGAAATCCACGTCACCGGAGAGGATCAGCGGCGCCATGCCGGCGCCACCGGCGGTGGGCACGATACGCAGGTCGAGGCCTTCCTGCTGGGCGATATACTCGATGATCATGCGATCCAGCGCGGTCTGGGTGGCGTAGCTGGTGCCCGGATTCTCGCGGGCATACTCGATCAGGCCCTCCCAGGTATCGCCGAATTCCCGGTTCTCGCCGGTGACCATGGCCGACTGCCCCAGGGTCACGCCGGCCACGTAGCGGAAGTCATCCAACTGGTAGGTGGTCTCGGTGGAGAGCGGGCCGAAGGTGATGGTCATGGAGGTGCCGAAGACGAAGGTGTAGCCCTCGTCGGTGTTGTTGGCCAGGCGTGCCAGCGCTACGCCACCGCCGGCGCCCGGCTGGTTGACCACGTTGACCGGCTGGCCCAGCTCGTCTTCCAGCACATTGGCCAGCACGCGGGCCTGGATGTCGGTGCTACCGCCGGCACCGAAGCCGACGACGAGGGTGAGCGGCTTGGTCGGGAACTCGTCGGCCTGGGCCGCACCGGCCATACCGAGGGCCATGGCGGAGGAGAGAATGGCGGTACTGAGCAGCTTCATCTTCATGGTGTAACCCTCTTTATTGCATCGTTGTTTTACATCGTTTTTTACATCGTGGTCTTGCATCAATGAACCGGTTCAAGTGTCGGTCTTGGCCTTGTATCGCGCCTTCATCCTGCGGCGGTAGCTGCTCCAGCCAGGTGCAGCACCATCAGCACGGTCAGGACGACGAAAGCCAGGGCGATGGGCCTTTCCAGCAGGATGCTGATCTCACCGCCCGACAGGATCACCGACTGGCGCAGGTTCATCTCCAGCATCGGGGTGACGATGAAGGCGACCAGGAAGGTGACGAAGGAGTAGTCGAACTTCTTGAGGAAGTAGCCGAAGATCGCGAAGACGAACACCGTGATCAGGCCGAAGGTGCCGTAGCCCTGGACCTGGATGCCGGCCAGACAGAGGAAGATCACCACCGAAATCACGATATGTGCCGGCACGCTGGTGACCTTGGCGAAGATGCGCAGGCCATACCAGCCCACCGCCAGCATCAGCACGCTGGCGACAATCATCCCCGAGAAGAGCGTGAAGAGCATTTCCGGATGATCGCGCAGCATCAGCGGGCCGACCTGGATGCCGTGGATCATGAAGGCGCCCACCAGCAGGGCAGCCGAGACGCTGCCGGGGATACCCAGGCCGAACAGCGGGATATAGCTGGCCGGGATCACTGCATTGTCCGACGCCTCGGCGGCGGCGATGCCGTTGGGGTTGCCCTTGCCGAAGCTGTCGGGGTCCTTGGCCGTGCGCTTGGCCAGGCCATAGGCCATAAAGGCGCCCACGGACGGCCCCAGCCCCGGCAGCGCCCCGACGAAGGCCCCCACGCCGGTGCTCTTGAGGATCGTCGGCAGGGTGCCCTTGAACTCCTTGTAGGAGAGGTCGTCATCGGCGTTATCGCCCAGCTTGATCACGCTGGCATCCTTGTTGCGGCGATACTCGTCGAGCTGGACGAACATCTCGGCCAGGGCCAGGGTGCCGATCACCAGCGGCAGGATCGGCACGCCCTCCATCAGCTCGGCGTAGCCGAAGGTCAGGCGTGCGCCACCGGTTTCCGGGTCGAGGCCCACGGTGCCGAGAATGATCCCCATGCCCCCGGCGGCCAGCCCCTTGAGGAAGGAGCCACCGGCCATGGCGGCGATGAAGATCAGGGCGAAGATCAGGATGGCGGTCAGCTCATAGGGGCCGAACTTCAGCGCCACCGAGGCGAAGGGAATGGCCACGGCAATCAGCAGCAGGGTGGCCAGCAGGTCGCCGATCACCGAGGCCAGCAGGCCCACCTTCAGTGCCTTGCGCGGCTTGCCTGAACTGGCCATGGGGTAGCCGTCGAGGCAGGTGGCCGCCGAGGAGGGTTCGCCGGGGGTGTTGAGCAGTATCGCCGACACGGCACTGCCGGCAGCGGTGCCCTTGGACAGGCCGATCAGGAAGGCGATGGCCGCATAGGCGGACATGTAAAAGGTCAGCGGAATGGCGATGGCGATGGCCACGGCCCGGTTGAGGCCGGGGATCACTCCGACCACATAGCCGAGCAGCACGCCACCGAGGATGATGGCGATGGATTCGTAGTGCAGGGCCGCCGCGAAGGAGTTGAGAATGGCGTCGAAACCGATCATGTCACACCACTCCAATGCGCATCAGGTGGGCGGTCAGGCCATACAGGCCCGCGGCCGGGATGGTGGCGGTGAGCAGCACCACGTACCAGCGGCGCTCTCCGAGCAGCAGCAGCAGGCCGCCGATCAGCAGGGGGGCGACCCAGGTCAGCGGGAAGCGGTCGATCAACACGATGAAACCCAGCACATAGAGGAACGGCCACAGCTGATGCCAGAGCTGGCCGGCGGGGGGGGTGGCGATGAAGGGCTCCCCGGTGCGCTTGAGCGCAATGGCACTGACGAGGGTGAGCAGGACAGCGCAGCCGAGCATCAGCCAGGCACCCAGGGTAGCGAGGAGCTGGGGCGGCAGGCCGAAGGCAAAGCCGGAACCGCCGTAGGTCGGGATGATCCAGGCGAGCATGAGGGTTGCGACAGCGGCAACACCGATCCCCGACCAGAAGTTCTTGCGTGGCATAGCGGTCATGTCGTTTACGTCTTGTGGTGTGGGTGACGGTTCGGATGGGCGGCCAAGGCTCTGAACAGAGCTTTTATTTGAATTCCCTTCCTTCCGCATATTGTTTTGCTGACGAATTGGATAGCCGACGACACTATCTGCTGTTGCATGCCCCYTCAAAC
>NZ_AZQX01000081.1:0-18924 GCF_000568385.1 Halomonas sp. BC04 | reverse complement strand
AGCTTGGGGCCAAGTATCCCGAGCTGGAGCTCGATGATCCTACGTCCCAGGTCCTGACCCTTCCCCAGACTCGGCCCACGGTGATGGTCGGCCTGCACTACATACTGCCGGTGATCGTGCTGGTCTGGTGCCTGATGGTCGAGCGCCTGTCGCCGGGGCTTTCGGCTTTCTGGGCCACGGTTTTCATGATCTTCATCATCGTTACCCAGCGTCCGATCATTGCGGCGTTCCGCCAGCGCAGTAAGCTTGCCGAGGATATCAAGGAAGGCTTCATGGACCTGTGGGACGGCCTGGTGACCGGTGCTCGCAACATGATCGGTATCGGTATCGCCACCGCGGCGGCAGGGATCATCGTGGGGGCCGTCTCCCAGACCGGCGTCGGCCTGGTGCTGGCCGATGTGGTGGAGATTCTCTCCATGGGCAACCTGATGCTGATCCTGCTGCTCACCGCGGTGCTCAGCCTGATACTCGGGATGGGACTGCCCACCACCGCCAACTACATCGTGGTGTCGGCGCTGCTGGCGCCGGTGATCGTGACCCTTGGGCAGCAGAGCGGCCTGATCGTGCCGCTGATCGCCGTGCACCTCTTCGTGTTCTATTTCGGCATCATGGCCGATGTGACGCCACCGGTAGGCCTGGCCTCCTTTGCGGCCGCGGCGGTCTCTGGTGGCGATCCGTTGCGTACCGGTTTTCAGGCCTTCTATTACAGCCTGCGTACGGCGGCGCTGCCGTTCCTGTTCATCTTTAATACGGACCTGCTGCTGATCGACGTCGGCTGGATACAGGGGATCGTGATCTTCATCATCGCCACCATTGCGATGTTGATCTTTGCTGCCGGGACCCAGGGCTTCATGATCGCCCGCAACCGCTGGTACGAGAGCATCCTGCTGCTGCTGGTGGCCTTCACTCTGTTCCGTCCCGGGTTCTGGATGGACAGGATCCACGATCCCTACCAGTCCGTGCCGCCGGCACAGTTTGTCCAGGCACTGGGTGAGGTTGACGACGGCAGCAACCTGCGGGTTCAGATCAGCGGCGAGGACGCCTTCGGCGACCCCTTGACCACCTACATCCTGGTCCCGGTACCGCGGGGTGATACGCCCGAAGAGCGCATGCAGGAACTCGGCATGGAACTCGTGATAGACGGGGACCAGGCCATAGTTGACTTCGTCGAGTTCGGCAGCCTGGCCGCCGACCTCGGCTTCGACTTCGATCAGGAAATCATCGAGGTATCGGCCCCGGTGGATCGCTGGGCGAAGGAGTGGATGTGGGTGCCCGGCTTCCTGGTGTTTGGCCTGGTGGTGCTGCTGCAGCGGCGTCGGCGTAACCAGCAGCCGGCATCGACGGCCACTGCCTGAAGGAGATGATCATGTACAGCAAGATATTGTTGTCGGTGGACCTGAACGAGGAGAGCTCCTGGGCCAAGGCCCTGCCAACGGCGGTGACGCTTTGTCGCACCTTCGATGCGTCGCTGCATCTGGTGACGGTACTGCCGGACTACCGGATGCCCCTGGTCGGCTCCTATTTTCCCAAGGACTTCGCCAAGAAGGCGCATGAGGCCATTTCGGATGCCCAGCATGCGTTTATCCAGGAGCATGTGCCGGAGGATATCAAGGTGCAGTCGGTGATCGCGGACGGTTCGCCCTGGGAAGCCATCGTCAAGACGGCGAAGCAGCTCGAGGTGGATCTGATCGTCATGGCCTCCCACAACAAGCGCAAGTTCGCCGACTATGTGCTTGGCCCCAATGCCGAGCATGTCGTGCACCACGCCAAGATGTCGGTGATGATCGTGCGTTGAGGAAGTCAGCCAAGCGGAAAGTGCAGCCCATTACGCGCCCGGCCGAGCAATCGGTCGGCGTAATGGGCTTGGAGGTGGGGCTTGGCCGTTCCCCTTGTCTCAGTTGGTCTCGATGGCCGCTTCGTGCCTGGCGGAGGCGCCAGTATCATCCTGCCACTCGAAGACCGCTTCACCGTCCTCCTCGGGGCTGAGATAGAACAGCAGGTAGGGGCTGGCGGAAACCGACTGATGCAGTTCGGCCTCGAAGGCGGTTTCGCCATTCAGGCTGACGGTGAAACGTTCGATGATATGCCGCGGCACGATCTCGCCGTCAGGGCCTCACGCAAGCCGGTCTCCATGGGATGGTTGATCAGGGTGCGCACTGCCTCGGGCTGGCCCGGGGAGAACCGGGGAGGGACGCTGACGCGGGGATTGGACAGCGGCTCTGGCAGATCGCCGCCATTGCGCATCAGGCAACCGCTGACGGTGATGCGGACCTCCCGCGCCGTCGCGAAACGCTCACCTTGGTGGCTGGTGGCGATGGCGATCACCTGCTGTGTTTCGTTGAGCCGGACCCGAGTGGATATCTCGGGTTTGCCACTCAGGGGGGTGAGGTGGAAGGTGGCGATCTCGGGCGAGGGGTTGGCGGTCGCAAAGAGGTCGATACGCGAGATGTAGTCATCCTCGGCGAGCTCGCCGTCGAAACCGACGGTGAGCGAAACCGAAGCGCCATCTTCCGAGACATGGGGCAGGTCGAGTACCAGGCCCTGGGTAGCGGGCTCGGCATCACCCAGCACGCTGCGGGCGGCCTCCAGGCGCTGCCATGGGCCTTCTGCCATGGCGGGCGTGGCCAGGCCGATGGCAGCGACGGCAGCGACCAGGCCGCGCAGCAGTCGGCGGCGGGCAGCGTCATGATGTGGGGGATGGGCAGGGCGCATGGCTTCCTCCGGTAAGCGATCAATTGTTGGACAGTGCCAGTGGGCCGACGATTCCCAGCCGTGCACCGGCCACGATACCTGCCAGGGCGGCAAAGGCGGTCAATGCCAGTGTCGACATCCCGGACAGGCCCTGGCCGATGGAGCAGCCCAGTGCCATGACACCACCGATGCCCATCAAGGCGCCCCCCGTCATGCTGCGCAGCATCTGCCCGGGCCCGTCGAAAGCGCGCAGGATGAAGTCACGCCGCAGCAGTGCCATGGCCAGGGCGCCTACTATCACGCCCCCAACCACGCTGACGCCGAAACCGAGCCGGGTGCCGGTGGAAAGCATCAGGTACTGCAGCGATTCACCGATGGGGGCGATGAAGGTCAGGCTCGCCAGGCGTACCGGCTCGAAGTCGTCATGGCCGAGCACGCCGGTGGCGTACCAGCCCGCCGGGACCAGCAGGCCGATGATGAGGCCACCCAGCCAGTCCCGGGGCGAGGCGCGAAACGCTGCGCTGGCGAATGCCCAGGCCAGCAGCACGCCGCCCAGCACCAATGCCGTGAGCCAGGCCGGAGCACCGATGGCTCCCGGCAGGTCACGGGCGGGGAGGACCAGTGTGGTCATGCCTTCCAGCCAGATCCGCAGTGGTGCCAGGACGCCGGAAAGCGCCATGTAGGCGGCCAGGCCCAAGCATGTCAGGACGACGAAGCTGCGCAGGTTGCCGCTGCCCAGCAGTACAAGGGCGCGGGCCCCGCAGCCATTGGCCAGGGTCATGCCGTAGCCGAACAGGGCGCCGCCCAGGGGGATGGCCAGCCAGGAAGGGGCAGGGCTGGCATAGTGGGACGCTCCCAGCGATACCAGGCCGGCGGCAGCCAATGCCTGGCTGCCCAGCAGTGCCACCGCCATGGCCAGGACGAAGCTGCGCAGCTTGCGGGTGTCGCCGAGAGTCCAGCTATTGGCCAGGCCACGCATGAGGCAGAAGCCGGTGGCCTGGCCGGCCGCGCCGAAACACAGGCCGATCAGCGCCGCTGACCAGGCGACCAGCTCGGTATGGCTCATGTAGAGCGAGTCCTTTTCCCAATGACGTGCATGTATCTGGCTACCTTCAGGTAGCCTTGCTGCCCGGGGCTGTGCCCCAGGTGTCCTGGCAGATAGCGTTGTACCAACCCACGGCATATTCCGCTTCCAGGGCGCGGGTGGCATCGGAAGCGTCGGCGGGGCTCAGGCCACCGGCCCCCTCCACTTCGGCGATCACCCCGTCCTGCACACGATAGACGCCGGCCACCGAGATGCCATACTCCGGCCCGACCAGGCTGTAGCAGGTATTGGTCCAGTAGGCCTCTGGCGCCGGACGCGACTCCAGGGAAGCGGCAATGGCGGCGGCCACGACCTTGGCCTGGCCATTGGCACAGAAACCCGACTTGGGCATCGGCGCCGCCACCGTAGCGTCGCCCACCACATAGATGTCGGCGACCTGGCGCGACTCGAAGGTCTCGGCCTTCACTGGCACCCAGCCGGAGTCGTCGGTGACACCGGCACGCTCGGCAATCCAGCCGGCCTTCTGCGGTGGAATGACGTTGAGAACGTCGGCGCGATGCACGGTGCCGAACTCGGTTTCGACCTCCAGCCTGTCGGCATCGACGCGGGTTACCCGACCGTCATTGGACAGCCCCACCCATTCGATGCGGTCACCGTAGAGTCGCTCCCAGCCGGCGGTGAACAGCCCCTGCTTGGAGAAGTTGTCCTTGGCGTCGAGGATCAGGACCTTTGATTTCGGCTTGTGCTGTGCCAGATAGTTGGCCACCAGACTGGCGCGCTCATAGGGGCCGGGGGGGCAGCGGAAGGGATTCTCCGGGGCCACCATGACGAAGGTGCCGCCATCGTCCATGGCCTCGAGCTGACTGCGCAGCAGCTCGGTCTGGGTGCCGGCCTTCCAGGCGTGAGGGGCCTTCTCGGCGGCCTCCTCGTCGTATCCTTCCAGTGCATTCCAGCGCATGTCGATGCCGGGGGAGAGCACCAGGCGGTCGTAGTCGAGTTTGCGCCCGGTTGAAAGAGTCACCTTGTGGGCGTCGGCGTCCACATCTTCGGCCATGGCATGGATCACACGGACACCGTAACGGTCCTCGAGCTCCTCGTAGCCATGGGCGATGGCGTCCATCTCGCGGAGGCCGCCCAGATGCAGGTTGCTGAACGGGCAGGTATAGAAGATCTCGTTTGGCTCAACCAGGATCACTTCGATGGCCGGGTTGGCCCGCTTGAGATACTTGGCGGCGGTGGCGCCGCCGAAGCCGCCGCCGACCACCACGACGCGCCCGGCACTCTGGCCGCCGATGGCAAAGGGTGCGCTGCCCACCAGAGGTAGCAGCGATGCGGCACCGATGCCCTTGATCAACTGGCGACGGGTCAGGCCGCTGCGGTTGTGACGATGCTTCATGTCGCGCCCCCTCATTCTTCCGGCTCGTTATCGTTGTTCAGGTCGATGGCGGCAAAGTGCCGGGCGAGCGCCCGGAGCTCGGCATCCGTGAAACCCTTGGCGATCCGGTCCATTACGGTGACTTCATCGTCTTCCTTGTGCTTGAAGTCAAGTAGTCGCGAGGCCAGGACATCGGCGGGGCGCCCGGCAATCGTCGGTACGCTGCCGGTCAGCCGGCCATCGGTGCCGTGGCAGCTGGCGCAGCCGCCCGCCATTACTTCGAGCTGGGCGTCGGAGAAGGTCTCTTCGGCCTGGGCCGACAGTGGCATGATTGTCAGCAGCAGGCTCGCCAGTGTCAGGGAGGCAATAGGAAAAACCCGTTTCATCTTCGGCTCCTGATCGGAGTTCTTGTCGAAATTCGTGTCACCCAAGCATGTTACTGCGGACCGGATGCTAGCAGGAAGGAACACTTTGGCATTCCGTTATGCCCCTATGAACGGCAAGGTTAAGAGCTTATGCCTTTTTGTAATTGCTGCGAAAAACGGGAGCTTATTCGACAAATTGGGGCTTTACGTTGATTGGTCCGAGGCGCACTCTTGTGCCAGGTCAACTACATTAACGCTGTAGAACGACAACAAGACGCCTCCCGGTCACCCAACCGGAACGGCGCGCTCTTTCGTCACATGACTTGGCGACCAGACGGGGTATGATTATGAATGCAGCAACTAGATCCTCGGGGCAGACATCGGTGCCCACGGTGAAGATCATCATCAATCCGATCGGCATGGACAGGCCCAGGGCCTGGTTGGCCGCCGGTTTCGAGGATTTCCGCCAAGCCACGGCGGTGAGTCTTGCCTATGGCATGTTCTGGGTCGGGTTGAGTATCGCCGTGACCTTGGTGCCGTCATGCTCGACCTGTGGCACTGGCTGCTGCCCATGGCCGCCGGCTTCATGTTCCTGGGCCCGCTGGTGGCGGTGGGGTCCTACGGTGTCAGCCGGGCGATCGAGGCCAACCGCACGCCCCACCTGGGAGACGCCTTCAGTGCATGGCGCCCCCACGCCGGCCAGTTGGCGATGATGGGCGTGATGATGATGATCTTCTTTCTCGCCTGGATTCGTCTTGCCACCCTGCTCTTCGCCCTGTTCTACGGCTTCGAGGCGCCGGGACCTGCGGCGCTCTATGCGTCGCTGCTTACCACGCCGCAAGGGCTGGGCATGATCCTGGTCGGCACCGGCGTCGGTGCCGTGCTGGCATTTGGCGCCTTTACCATCAGCGTTGTCGCCATCCCCACGCTGATGGATCAGGATCTCACCTTCATGGAAGGCATCGAGGCGAGCGTGCGCTCGGTTGCGAGGAACTTTCGCCCCATGCTGCTGTGGGCCGTGATACTGACCGGCTGTGTGCTGGTCGGGGTGCTGACGTTCTATATCGGCCTGGCCCTGATCCTGCCGGTTCTGGGGCACGCCAGCTGGCATGCCTATGAGGACCTGGTACGCTGCGAGCCCGTGGAGAAGGTCGACAGCTGATCAGCCAATGGGCAGGAGGGTGCTTCTCTCCTGCCTTGTTCGCTCTCGTAGCCGCTCCCTGGCCACTCCTTTCCCACCTGACCTTTCAGTGCATTTCGCGTAATCTTGTCTGTCATTACCCCGGCCAATGCGGACTGCCGAGATGTTGCTGACGAGTCGATGTCGTTATCTGTTTGCCCTCTGCCTGCTGCCTGTATCGACCCTGTTGTCGGCCGAGCCTTTCCCGCCACCGGAAGGGGACGTCCTGTTGCGGCTGACCGGGGACATCGCGCATGTCAATGTCGGCGACGAGCTGCACCTTGACCGGGCCATGCTGATGTCCCTGTCTCCGGTGGTGGTCGAAACCGCCACTCCCTGGACCGAGGGAGTGGGGCGTTTCGAGGGGCCGCTGGCCCGTGCCGTTCTCGACGCAGCGGGCGCTGGCGGCGAGCATGTGCAGGTGCGGGCACTGGATGCCTTCGAGGCCAAGGTGCCGGTGTCGGACTTCCATGAATACGACGTGATCCTGGCCATCCAGCGTGACGGAGAACCCATCGCCGTCCGCGATCTCGGCCCGGTTTTCCTCCTCTACCCTTTCGATGACCATCCAGAGCTGCTCAACGAGACCATTCGCTTTCGCTCTGTCTGGCACGTGGGCACGATCCATGTTCCCTGAGCAGAACTGAGGCGGGAGGCAAGACAATGGTGCTGCGTCACCCCCTCCGGCTGAAGCTGGGTGCCATGGCCGCCCTGCTCTTTTTTACTGCTGCCCTGGTCGTGGTGGGTCTGGCTGCCTGGCGACAGGAGGGGCTCTACCAGAACGTGGGCGCGGATGCCTCATGGCACGCCTACAAGCTCGACCGTGACATGGTTCAATTGCGCAGTGATCTGGCCAGCGGGACTGGCAGTGGCGAGTCGCTGGATGCACTCATGCTGCGCTTTGAGCTGCTCTACAGTCGCTTGAATCAGTTGCGCCGAGCCGATATCTCCGCCCTGTACCAATACAATCCCACGGCCTATCGCCTGCTGCCCGAGCTCGCCGAAAAGATGGATCGGTTCGATGACGGGCTCCAGGCGCTTGATCAACTGGATGAGACAACACGTCGGTTACTGGACGCCAGGCTTGAAGCGCTCAGTGGCAATACCGAACAGCTGGTCATCGCCATCAATGGGCTGCTTGCCGAGGCGGCGACCCGTGACCGGGAGGTCTTGCAGACGCTCTACGTGCTGTTGCTGGCGTTGATCCTGGCCATGAGCCTGGCCGGATTGCTGGTGGTCATCTTCCTGGTGAGGGAGGCCCGCGACAATGCGGTGGCGCGCCGCTCGCTTGAGACATTGAGTCGGGAGCTAAAGGGAACGGCCCGCCAGGCCGAATCGGCGAGCCGGGCCAAGTCGGAGTTTCTCGCCACGGTCAGCCACGAGATACGTACCCCGCTCAATGGTGTCATCGGCATGAGCGACCTGCTCATGGACCAGCCACTGGATGCTCGCTCCCGGGAGTATGTCGGTACGCTTCATGCCAGTGCCGGGCGCCTGCTGGGATTGATCAACGATATCCTGGACTTTTCCAAGATCGAATCCGGCAAGCTTGAGCTGGAGCACCGGCCGGTACGGCTGGCAGCACTGATCGACGATGTCTGCCGACTCTATGCGCCGCGTGCCGAGGCCAAGGGTCTCAAGCTGGAAAGCTATCTCTCGCCGACCCTGCCGGTGCAGGTCATGGGGGATCCCACCCGGCTGAGGCAGGTGCTGCTCAACCTGATCGCCAATGCCATCAAGTTTACCGAGCGTGGCGGGGTAGTGGTCGAGGCGAAGACAACGGATAGCGGTCGACTCTGCCTTGCGGTGTGTGATACCGGCCCCGGTATCGCGGAGGACCAGCAGGAGCGTCTCTTCGAACCCTTTCGTCAAGCGGACGCCTCCACGGCACGTCGCTATGGGGGTACAGGCCTGGGCTTGGCCATCTGCCGGCGGCTGACCGATGCCATGGGAGGGGAGATCGGCATCGACAGTCGGCCCGGCGAGGGCAGCCGATTCTGGATCGAGCTGCCGCTCGAGCCGGCCGACGATGAACCCGAGGTGGAGCGTGATGAGCCGCCAGCGCTGATGCTGCCCAATGTCAGTGGCAATGTGCTGCTGGTGGAGGACAACCCGGTCAACCAGCAGGTGGCGGTGGCGATGCTGGAGCGCTTCGGCTGCCACGTTGAGATGGCAGGCAGTGGCCAGGAGGCCCTGGAGGCCGTCGCGAGGGAGACGTTCGACCTCATCTTCATGGACGTGCAGATGCCCGGCATGGATGGACTGGAAACCGTGCGACGCTTGCGGGCAAGAGGGGGGTGGTGTCGCCGGGTGCCCGTCGTGGCGATGACCGCCGGTGGCCCCGGGGCCGAGCGGGCACGCTGCCTGGATGCCGGGATGAACGACTATCTGACCAAACCGCTGATTCGTAGAGAGCTTGCCGCCTGCCTGCGTCGCGCACTGCCGGCGCCGGTAACGACGGCAGCGGAGGGTGTCGCTTCTGCCACCGCCGAGCTTGATGAGCACGCCCTGACCGAACTGCTGGAATCATTGGGCGAGACGATGGTCGCGACCTTGATCATGGTGCATCGTGAGCAGTTGGAAGTGTATCGCCGTGCCATGCAGAACGCCGTCGACCAGGGCGACATGCAAGCCTTGGAAGCTGCTGCCCACAGCGTCAAGGGGGAATCGGCCAGCCTGGGTGCCCGCAAGCTCGCTGCCGTTGCCCAGCGCCTGGAAGCGCTGGCCCACCATGATCGCCGGGAAGAGATCACGGAGCAGTTCCAGATCCTGCACGCCTTGATCCCGGTGACGCTCGCAGAACTCGAGCGGTGGCTGGCGGAGCAGAAGGCATCCGGCGATCTGGCCAGGTAAGGGCTGGTGATCGATGGCCTGCGTTGTCGCAGCCCCCTGGGGCAGCCTAAACTGCAGGAAACACCCGCTGAGGTTGCCATGGATCTGCTTGCCGATGACCGCACCGAGACAGGGGATGACTCTGCTCGTTCACCCGTTGGCACCGCCTACAGTGCCCGGCGCGACCCTGGTGAGGCCGCGCGAGAGCTGGCCAGGCAACTGCAGCATTCCGAGCTAGGTTTCGTCCTGTTCTTCTGCAGCGCGGAATACTCGCTCGAGGCGCTGGGGCCAGCGATGGATGCGGCTTTCGAGGATACACCCGTTTCCGGTTGTACCACGGCAGGAGAGATCACACCCGCAGGTTATTGCCGTGGCTGCATCGTGGCCATCGGCTTCGATCGTCGTGCCTTCGCCGTTGCGCACACCTTGATCGACGACCTAGAGGGCTTCGGGCTGCTGCAGGCGCAGCGCCTGACCGGCGAGCTGCTCGAGTCATGCCGGCAGGCATCGTCGGCGCTGGAGGGCGGGCAGCGCTTCGTACTCACGCTGCTCGACGGTCTCTCCAGCAGTGAGGAGCAGGTGCTGGCCACGCTGGATACGGCCTTGGGCACCATCCCCAGCTTTGGCGGTTCGGCCGGTGACGACAACCGCCTGGCCTATACCCATGTCTACAGCAAAGGCCGTTTTCACAGTGAGTCGGCGGTGGTGGTGATGTTCCAGACTCGCTTGCCCTTCGAGGTGTTTACCACCCATCACCTGCGCCCGCGTCGGGAGAAGCTGGTGGTGACTCGAGCTGACTGCGAGCGACGCCGGGTACTGGAGCTCAACGCAGCACCGGCGGCGGCGGAGTACGCACGCCTGGTGGGGCTGCCGGTCACGTCGCTGAATCCGGCAATCTTTGCCAGCCATCCCCTGGCGGTACGCATTGGTGAACAGCACTATGTGCGCTCGATCCAGGGGGCCAACGAGGATGGCAGCCTCAGTTTCTACTGCGCGGTGGAGAACGGCATCGTGCTGACGGCCATGCAGCCGGCACCGCTGCTCGAAGACCTGCGGCTTACCCTCGACGGGCTGCGTGAACGGCTCGGTGAGCCAGCCCTGATCCTGGGCTGCGATTGCTTCCTGAGGCGGCTTGAACTGGAGGCACTGGGCCAGGTTGATGAAGCCTCGAAGCTGCTGGGGCAGGCGGGTGTCGTCGGCTTCAACACCTATGGGGAGCAGCACCACGGCATGCATATCAACCAGACGCTCACCGGAGTCGCCATTGGATCTGTTCCAACCGCCTGAGCTGCCTGAGGGGTGGCATGAACGGGAGCGTATGCTGCAGGAAGAGAACGCTCGGCTGAGGCGTATCTGCGCCTCATTGATCGAACGGGTCGAGTCCGGCGGGGTGGCCGGTGGCGCGCCCTACGCCTCCTTCGAGCACTCGGTGCTGCTGGCCGAGCAGGTGCGGGAGCGCACCGAGGCGTTGCAACAGGCACTGGTCGAACTGCACCGGGCCAAGGCCGAGGCCGAAGCCGCCAATCTCTCCAAGACCAAGTTTCTGGCAGCCGTCAGCCACGACCTGCTGCAGCCGCTCAATGCCGCGCGGCTGTTTGCCAGTGCCCTGGACGAGCACTCACTGCCCGATGACTCGCACCGGCTGGTCGGTCACATCGGTCGCTCGCTCAAGGGGGTCGAGGCGCTGCTCGGCACGCTGGTGGACATTTCCCGACTGGACGCAGGCTTGCTTAAGCCCGACATCGCCCCTTTTCCCGTCGCCCAACTGCTCGATGTACTGGCCGAGGAGTATCGTCAAATGGCCGCGGCCCGGGGATTGGAGCTGCGCTACGTTCACTGCGACGCCATGATCGAATCGGATATGGCTTTGCTGGCCCGGGTCGTGCGCAACTTCCTGGCCAATGCGATCCGCTATACGCCGAAGGGCCGCATCCTGCTGGGCTGCCGCCATCGAGCCGATGGTCTGGAGGTCGTGGTGGGTGACACGGGGCCCGGGATCGACGAGGCCCAGCGTGAGGCAATCTTCCTGGAGTTTCGCCGACTCGGCGTCGAATCGAGTGAACAGGACAGGGGCCTGGGGCTGGGGCTTGCCATCGTCGATCGTATCAGCGGCATGCTGGGTCACCCGCTGCGCCTCGTTTCCCGGCCAGGAAGGGGTTCGCTATTCTCGGTCCGAGTGCCTACGGGCCGCCAGAGGTGCGGGTGGTGCGGGCATCATCACCAGCGGCGGGCGAGGGGGCGACGGTTAGCCTTGCGGGGGTCAAGGTCTGGGTGATCGATAACGACCCGGCCATTTGCGAGGGGATGGCGGCGCTGCTGGGCGGTTGGGGGTGCCGTGTGGTCACGGCAGCGTCGTTGACTGAGCTCGAAGCCCTTGAGGGCGATGATACTGCCGACGTGCTATTGGTGGATTATCATCTTGAGGAGGGCGGGCCAGATGGCCTGGCCGTGGCAGCCAGGCTTCGCAGGCGTTATCCGGGCCTGCCGGTGGTGGTGATTACCGCCAACCATGATGCGGCCCTGAAGGCTCGGGCCAGGCAATTGGGCCATGAGTGCCTGCTCAAGCCGCTGAAGCCGCTGCGGCTCAAGATGCTCTTGATGCAATACCTGACTCATCAGGTAGGGGAGCATTAGACCAGGCAGTGCGGAGTGACAAGGCGCTGGCCTGGCGACCGGATCAGCGTGGCATCCGCTCCAGCTCGCCGGCCGCCAGGATGGCGTGGACGCGGCTGCTGACACCGAGCTTGCGCAGGATCGCCGAGACATGTGTCTTCACGGTGGTCTCGGCGATACCCAGCTCCCTGGCAATCTGCTTGTTGGATTCTCCCCGGGTCATGCGCTCCAGGACCTCCAGCTGTTTTCCGGTCAGCAAGGCGAGCCGGTCCTCGCTGCCAGGGGGCGGTGGTGGCGACGCGTTGGGTGCGGATGGGCGGCGCATGATGTCTGGCGGCAAATAGAGCTGGCCCTCCAGTATGCGGCCCAGGGCGGCCAGCAGGGCGTCGCGGGGCGTCGACTTGGGAATATATCCCACGGCACCCATGTCGATGGCATCGAGCACGATGCGACGGTCCTGTTCGGCCGAAATGATGGCCACGGGCAGTTGCGGGTAGGCTTCACGCAGGTGGAGCAGTCCGCTGAGCCCCTCGGCATCGGGCAGTCCCAGGTCAAGCAACAGCAGGTCCAGGTCGTCGCGACCCTCCGCCAGCTGCAGCGCCACCGCCACGCTATCCGCCTGGAGCAGTTGGCACCCTGGCAGCCCCGCATCGATCACGGCGCAGAGGGCATCTCGGAACAGCGGATGGTCATCGGCGACCATCAGGGTATACATGGGTCTCTCCTGTTATCTCCTACCAAGGAAGGAGCCCGTCTCCTGCGTCGGCAGTATGTCGTACTTTCCCTTGCTGACCAATACTGGGTGTGGTCACTCAATCATAACGATAACAGTCAGGAGTCACGCCATGATCTACGCCAATCCCGGTCAGTCCGGTTCCGTCATCACCTTCGAGTCTCGCTATGGCAACTACATCGGTGGCGAGTTCGTGCCCCCGGTGAAGGGCCAGTACTTCGACAACGTCAGTCCGGTCAACGGCGAAGTGTTCTGCCAGATCCCCCGCTCCACCGCCGAGGACATCGACAAGGCGCTGGATGCCGCACACGCCGCCGCACCGGCCTGGGGCAAGACCTCCGCCGCCGAGCGTAGCAACATCCTGCTCAAGATCGCCGATCGCATCGAGCAGAACCTTGAAATGCTGGCCGTGGCCGAAACCTGGGACAACGGCAAGGCGGTGCGGGAGACCCTGAACGCCGACCTGCCGCTGGCTGTCGACCACTTCCGCTACTTCGCCGGGTGCATCCGAGCCCAGGAGGGTGCGGCGGCCGATATCGATGCCAATACCGTCTCCTACCATTTCCACGAGCCCCTTGGCGTGGTGGGCCAGATCATCCCGTGGAACTTCCCGTTGCTGATGGCGACCTGGAAGCTGGCGCCAGCGCTGGCTGCCGGTAACTGTGTGGTACTCAAGCCCGCCGAGCAGACCCCGGCATCGATCCTCAAACTGATGGAACTGGTCGGTGACCTGCTGCCGCCGGGTGTTGTCAACGTGGTCAATGGCTATGGCGCCGAAGCGGGCCAGGCGCTGGCCACCAGCAAGCGCATCGCCAAGATCGCCTTTACCGGCTCCACGCCGGTGGGTGCCCATATCCTCAAGTGCGCCGCCGAGAACATTATCCCTTCCACCGTGGAGCTGGGCGGTAAGTCACCCAATATCTACTTCGCCGACATCATGAACGCCGAGCCGGAATTCATCGACAAGGCGGTGGAAGGCCTGGTGCTGGCTTTCTTCAACCAGGGCGAGGTTTGCACCTGTCCCTCGCGGGCGCTGATCCAGGAGAGCATGTACGACGCCTTCATGGCCAAGGTGATGGAGCGTACCGTGGCCATCAAGCGCGGCAACCCGCTGGATACCGACGTGCAGGTCGCGCCCAGGCCTCCCAGGAGCAGTTCGACAAGATCATGTCCTACATGGACATCGCCCGTGAGGAGGGGGCCGAGTTCCTCACCGGTGGCGACCGCGAGACCCTGGATGCGTCAATCAACAACGGCTTCTATATTCAGCCGACCCTGCTCAAGGGCAACAACAAGATGCGCGTGTTCCAGGAGGAAATCTTCGGCCCGGTGGTGGCTGTGACTACCTTCAAGGACGAAGCGGAAGCACTGGCCATCGCCAACGACACCGAGTTCGGCCTTGGCGCAGGGGTGTGGAGCCGCGACATGAATGTCGCCTTCCGCATGGGGCGTGGCATCCAGGCCGGTCGCGTCTGGACCAACTGCTACCACCAGTACCCGGCCCACGCTGCCTTCGGCGGTTACAAGAAGTCAGGCGTCGGCCGCGAGACCCACAAGGTGGCCCTCGAGCACTACCAGCAGACCAAGAACCTGCTGGTGAGCTACGACATCAATCCGCTCGGTTTCTTCTAACAGTACCCTGCGCCCGGGCCTTGTCCCGGGCGCCTGGCGGCCCTGTCAATGGGCGGCACCACCGTGCCTATTCATCGATAAGTGCCACGAGGAGGCTCCCTGGCTATCCAGCGGCCATGGTTCATTCATCATCATGGTCTCTTCAGGAGAGACACCATGATGGACATCGAAACCCTCGACCTGCACCAGGAGCGCCTGCAGCGTGTGGCCGCCCTGCTTCTTGGGAGCGGTGCACGGCGAGTGCTGGACCTTGGCTGTGGCACCGGCACCCTGTTGCAATACCTGCTGCGCGAGCCGCAGTTCGAACGGCTGGTTGGCCTCGAACTTTCCGGTGAGCTGCTGGCCCAGGCCAAGATGCGTTTCGAAACGCTGTCAGCCGATTTCCGGTCACGTCTTGAACTCGTCTGCGGCTCCTATGTCGACCCACCCGGCACCTGGCCGACTTCGATGCCGCGGCCATGGTCGAGACCATCGAGCATGTCCCCCCAGCGTCGCTTTCCCGGGTGGAGCGCGCCGTCTTTGCCGGCTTGCGTCCTCGCTTGCTGGTGCTGACCACGCCCAATCGCGAGTTCAATCCGCTCTATGGCCTGGCACCGGGGGAGTTTCGCGAGCCCGACCACAAGTTCGAATGGGACCGGGCACGCTTTGCCGGCTGGGCGCGTGGCGTGGCAAGCCGCAATGGCTATCGGGTCTTGCTGTCGGGCATCGGCGAGTGGCACCCCACCCTTGGCCAGCCGACCCAGCTGGCTCAATTCATTCGGCAGAGGGCTGATCCAGCCCCAGCACCCTGATTTCCTGTTGTCTTCGCTGGCGTAGATCCCACAGTGCAGCGCCACCCAGCAGCAGGAAGCCGGCCAGCTCAACCAGCGCTCGGTAATCGATGAACAGCGCGTAGAGGATGGCTGCGCTGCCCGCTGTGGCGAGTAGCGGCGGGACGATGGCATGGTGCTGCCGATAACCGGCAAGGAGTGCGGCCAGGGCGAGCAGTACGAAGCCGGCAATGGCGCCGGCCCAGGCACCCTCATGAATGACGAGCCCAACCCCCAGCAGAGGCAGCAGGCTGACCAGGGCCAGGGTGCCGTAGCAGCTCAGCAGAGCCAGGCCAAGTGCGGCTGCGCCCAGCAGCCCGCGTCGGCGCAGTCGCAGCAGCCAGCGCCTCGGGTCGAGCCGCCTCAGCCACTGGTGGAGCCAGGAGGGTGCCTGCTCTCCGCGTCGCATGCCGATTTCGACGGAGTGGGCGCCGAAACTCTGGGCCACCTCGCGCGTCTGGGCGCTGGGACTCAGGGCGAAGTAGTCATGGCTACCCACTGTCGTGACCTCCTCGAACCCGGCATCCTCGAACAGGGCGATCAGGTCCTCTTTCACCGTGGCACCCACCACGCACTCGACCCATAGCCTGGGGTCATCGTGACAGTCCACCGACACCGGGCGATGGATGACCACGTCGGCCAGTTGCACGCGGCCGTGGGAGCGGAGCACGCGGAACATTTCGGTGACGGCCCGTCGCTTGTCCGGCACCAGGTTGAGCGCGCCGTTGCTGGTGATGGCGTCGATACTGCCATCGGGCAGGGGGAGCTGTTCCGCCGAGGCCTGCACTACGTCGAGGTTGTTGGTGTCGCTCTGTTCGATGGTTTTCTTCAGCTTGCGGGTCATGGCGGGGGTGAGGTCCAGGGCGATGACTCGGCCGGAGGGGCCGACCAGTTGGCTGGCAATCAGCGCATCGCTGCCGGCACCCGCGCCGATGTCGAGCACCGTGTCGCCGGGCCGGATGGCATCGGCCCGGAAGGGGAAGCCGACCCCCGCGAAGGATTCGAGCAACGCCGCCGGTAGCTTGGCAGTGAGCCTGGTCGGATAGCCGAGGCGTTCGCAGGTATTGCCACCCGTGGGAAAATGGAAGGGGGAAGCTGGCGCATCGGCCACTGCCGTGTACATATCCTGGACCGCGGAAACGATCTGCTCTCTTGAATAACCCAGTATGGCTACCATCAGGGACCTCCTGCCGGGCTCAGTGGGGCATGTCCGGATCGTTATCGTCGAACCTGTCCAGCAGGTTGCCGATGCGATGATACAGCCGCGGCGGAGCCTTGACCGTTGCGGATGCCGCCACCCTGGCCCGTAGTCGTTTTTCGAATTCGGCCCGCGTAAAGCAATCGCGACACCGGGACAGGTGCCGCTCCATATCGGCCGCCTGCCGGTGATCCAGCTCCCGGTCGAGATAGTCGAAGAGCCGCTCGATGACTTCCTCGCAGCTGAGGTCCCGTTTGCTCATGGCTGCCGCCCTCCCTTGCCGGTATGGTCGGGCGCCACACCGGCCTCCCTGGCCTGTTTCCAGAGTCGTTTCTGCAGCAGCGAGCGCGCCCGGCTCAGCCGTGAGCGAACGGTACCCAGCGGGATGCCGAGCAGGCCGGATACCTCCTCATACGTATAGCCCTGCACTTCCACCAGCACAATCGCCACCCGGTATGGGTCGGGAAGCGCATCCAGCGCTTCCTGCAGTTCCTCCTGCAAGAGGCTGTTGAAGAACTGATCCTCCAGGCTGCCCCACCAGAGCAGGAAGGGTTGATGCAGCTGCTGGAACAGGGTGAACCCATCCGCATCGAGGGCCTCCGGTGATGCCGAGTCACTGTCGGCTGCGGCCTGGGGACGGCTTTGCCGTCGTCGCCACTCGCTGATGAAGGTATTGGTGAGGATATGGAACAGCCAGGCGTCGAAGCGTTCGGGGTCGCGTAGCTTGTCGAGCTGGGACCAGGCTCGTACGACCGCCTCCGCGACGATATCCTCGGCATCGTCGGGGTTGCGGGTGAGACGTAGCGCCGTGCCGTACAGCCGGTCCATCAGCGGCTCCAGGCGTTGTTCGAACCACTGCCGCCGATGGGATGCGTCGTGAAATGTCATGACATTCCCCGGATCCGCCCGATGACGAGGGGCAAGCCATACCGTCGACGTGAGAGCGAGCTGGCTGGTGCGTGTCATTGGGCACCTCTTGAGCATGGAACGCCCGTGGGCAGGGGGCAAATCGCACTTGTGGCAAGGACGCGGCAGGGCGCGCGATGGTTCCCGGTCGGCTGGCGTCGTACTGGCTGGCATGAGCGGGAACAAAGTCGGTCGTCGCTGCGTCCTTGGGGCACACGGTACTCGGGTGCCGTGTGGAATCAGCCAAAGAGGAGCGACGAAATGAGCCACAAGACAAGCCTCAAGACCGCAATCCTGGCCGCCGCAGCCTTTGCCCTGGCTGCCGGCGCGCTGCAGGCGGAGACCTACCATGGCGATGGCCACTTGCTGGGCACCCCCGATGACCTGACCTGGGGCCCGGTGGGCTCCATGGGGGAGGGTGCCGAAATTGCCATCATCGAGGGCGACCTTGGGGAGGAAGCCCCGTTCACCTTCCGGCTTCGGCTTGCGGATGGCTACGAGATCAAGCCCCATGTGCATCCCGCCTACGAACGGGTGACGGTGCTCGATGGCACCCTGCATTTCGCCCATGGCGAGACGTTCGATCCCGATGCCACCCAGGAGCTGCCCGTGGGAGGCTACGCCATCATGGCGCCGGGCGACGCCATGTTCGGCTATGCCGAGGGAGAGACGATCATCCAGCTGCATGGCGAAGGCCCCTGGGGCATCGAGTACATCGACCCGGCGGATGATCCTCGAAACTGATGAGGTCAGGCGAGCGCGTGCCGTCTGTACGAGCGGGCGGTACGCTTGCCATGGCGCTGCGGCAAGTTAGCATGGCGGTGGATATCATTCGCTTGTAAAGAGGATCCGCCATGTGGCAACAGCAGGAGCTTCGACTTGCCCCGCGCTCGCGGGGCTTTCACCTGATCACCGCTGAGGTGGTCGAGGGGATGTACGGACTGGAGGCGGTGTCGATCGGGCTGCTGCACCTGCAGCTGCTGCATACCTCGGCGTCGCTGACCCTCAACGAGAACGCCGACCCGGACGTGCGTCACGACCTGGATGCCTTCCTGCGGGATCGTATCCCCGGTGACCTGCCCTATTTCCGGCACACCCTGGAGGGCCCCGACGACATGCCGGCCCATGTCTGCGCCAGCCTGCTCGGCACCCAGCTCACCCTGGCGGTGCGCGAGGGGCGCATTGCCCTGGGCACCTGGCAGGGCATCTGGCTGGGCGAGCACCGCGACCACGGTGGCGCCCGTCGGCTGATCGCTACCCTGCAGGGGGAGTAAGCAAGAGCTCGCTTGTCAGCGGTCGCGCTCCGCCAGCCAGTGTCGCGCCAACCGCTGGGCGTGGTCCAGGTGGCGCACGGCGGAGAGTCGGCCGGCCTCGCGATAGAGTCCGGCACGGCGCAGCTTCATGACCATGCGTGCCGGCATGCCGATGAAGATCAACCCGACGTCTCGGCTGCGCAGTTCCTCGATCAGCGATTGCAGGGCGACGATGGCGGTGGTGTCGAGACTCGGGACATCGCGCATGTCGAGCATCACCACCTTCACCTCC
>NZ_AZQX01000080.1:0-18580 GCF_000568385.1 Halomonas sp. BC04 | reverse complement strand
CGCCCCGGGGTTCGGGGCGCCGACGGTACGGCCTTGGGGCAGGACAGTGGTCATGCTGTAGCGTATCTCCCGAGCGTGCTAGGCTTTGCCGTAACCACGGGCGTTGGACATCAGGACAGCGGCCAAGGTCGCTAACGGCAACCTGGAGAAGGCCTCTGCCCCCGAGAATAAGCTCATGAGTATAAAGGTTAAGCGTTCACGCGCACAGCCCATGTCTCGCCTGCTGGGCGGCGGCGGCGAATTGGCTCCGCTGATGCGCACGGCGAGGCTTATCGCACGTGCCCAGCAGCACCTTCGGGACCACCTGCCGGAAGAAGTGGGCGAACACGTCCATGTCGGGGGCTTTCGTGAAGGGAAGTTGACGATCATCACCGACCGTGCCGTGTGGTTGACCTGGCTACGCTACGAACAGCAGCGCCTGCTCACCCTGCTGCATCAACTGCCGGAGTTCGCCGCGGTCACGGGGTTCACCCTCAAGGTGCGGCCTGTACGCCCACTCAAGGTACCACCACGCCAGGTGCGCCAGCTGCCTGCACCCGCCGCCGACGAGATCGCCGCCTGCGCCGCGGACACCGAGGACCCCCGGCTCAAACGTGCCCTGGAGCGCCTCGCCTCCCACGCACAGCGAAGCGATTAGACCAACTTGCGCGGGATGGTGTAATCCCAGGTTCGCGAGTAGACCCGGCGCTCCCCTTCGTAGGCATCCAGCGTGGCATGCAGGAAGAAATCGGAGGCACTCGAGGTCTGTACGGTGCGTGTCACGATACTGACCTGCCAATCGCCCCGCTTAAGCGAACGCTCCCAGACGCTCTCCCCACTCACGGAATCGAAGTCGTCGTCCCGTGAGCGATAGCGCTCCACGGCCCGGGTGGTGACCTCCAGGCCACTATCCTCGAGCCGCACCGTGCCGCTGTCGTTGATCACCTCAAGGGTCGATACATCCTCAGCCAGGTCGCGATGGACATACCAGTTGTGATGTTCCGGTTCCAGCGGCGTCGAGGGGATGGTCGGGGCGGCTTCCGCGTCGCCAAACCGCACCAGGTCTGCGTCCTCCTTCCTCGGTTTGCGCACAGGCAGGACCAGCTCGCTCCCCTTGTCGAAGAGGGTCAGCCGGACAGGCTCGGGAGGCGGCCAGGCCAACGGCCAGTAGGAGGTGGAGAGTGACAGACGGAGCCGGTGGCCGCGGGGAAAGACCTGGGCCACGTCGTTGAGCTGGATCCTGACCCGGTAGCGGCGACCTGGCTCCAGCGGCTGCGGATTCGCATGTCCATCCCGGTGGGTCAGGTTGAGCAGGCCGTAGGTGACGCGAGTGGCCTTGTCGTCGGGGGCCACATCGGAGAGTCGTGCCGCCACCATGGCCACGGGACGATCGGATGCCACCTCCAGCTCCAGCTCGGGAGCGCCCATCATTTCCAGCGTCTCGTCAAGCGGCAGGCTGTCGAAGGTCAATGCACCGCCATCCTCCTCGCGCTGGTCATGTGCCAGGTCGGGGCCGGCTGAGTAGGAGCACCACTTGCCGGCGAAGAGCCCACAAGTCAGCGGCGACTGCACCGTCAGCGCCGTTTCCTCGCTGCGCCGCTTGTCGTCCAGCGCCAGTCGACCTGGTGCCAGGAGCAGTGTCCAGTACTCGATATTGGGTGACGGCCAGGCCGGCTCCGCCACCCAGCGTCCCGGGCGATGCCCGTAGCGGGTCGTCGGTGGCACGCTGTCCTGCATCCACACCCGGATGGCCGGATCCTGCTCCACCCCGGTGGCTTCCCCCTTGAGATAACGCCCCCACCAGCGCAAGCACTCCTGCAGGAAGCCGATGGCTGGGCCGGGCTCGCCGATATGGGGATACTTGTGGCTCCAGGGCCCTATCAGTCCCTTGCACTGTTCGGGCAGCTGGCTCACCAAACGCTTGACCGCATTGGAGTAGCCGTCTGCCCAGCCGCTGGCGGCGAGTACCGGCACCTGCACCCGGGAAAAATCCTCGCAGATGGAGCCGTGCTGCCAATAGGCATCGCGATGGGGGTGCGCTAGCCAGGTCGAAAGCCACAAGCCGCTCCCCTCGAGTCGCTGGTGCCACATGTCGCGCCAGGCATCACCCACGATGGTGGGGTCGGGGGGCAGTGAGTTGTAGGCAAACATGGTGGATGCCCAGGAAAGGTTGTCCCCCAGCAGACAGCCTCCCATGTAGTGAACATCATCGGTATAGCGGTCGTCGGTGGAGCAGACGCTGACCACCACCTTGAGCTCGGGGGGGCACCGGGCAGCGAGCTGAAGCCCATTGAAGCCGCCCCAGGAGATGCCGATCATGCCGATGTTGCCGTCGCACCAGGCTGGGCGGCAATCCAGCGCAGTATCGACTCCCCATCCGTCAACTCCTGCTCCAGATATTCATCCTCGAGCACTCCGCCGGAGTCGCCGCTGCCTCGTAGATCGACGCGCAAGGCAGCATAGCCATGGCCGGCAAAATAGTGGTGGTGCATGGCGTCGCGCTTCGCCGAGCCGTCCCGCAGCCGGTAGGGGATGTACTCGAGGATGGCCGGCACCGGGTTCTCATTCGCTTCTTCGGGCAGCCATAAGCGCGCATTCAACTGCACGCCATCGGGCATGGGAATCCAGACAGGATCCCGACACTCGACCGAATGGGGGAATTCGTTCACGACTTTCATCAAGGCCCTCCCGTGACTGACTGGAAAAGCGGGCCATAATGGCCTGGCTCAATTCGAGGCGGAGACCGGCTCGATATCGAACGAGAGCATCTCCCGGCACTGCTCGATGCGGGAAAGCAGATCGGCATGGGATTCGCCGCCGATGAAGAGCACCCCGAGCTCGTAGGAGAAGCTGTCCTGATGCATCAGCGTGGATAGGCGCATGCCCTCGCTCACGTTGAACTCGACCTTGGTCCCGGGGAATGTCTCCTCGACCCGCCGAACCTCCTCAGCGGCCGGCATGCGACGAACCACGCCATCCTCGAAGACGCGCAGCATCTGCTTGGCGGCAACGGGATACTGTCCCTGCCGGTAAGGCATCCTTGGCTTGATGCCAAGCGCCGTGTCGACCATCACCTGGAAATGGGGCGCGCCATCCACCAACTGGTAGATGGCGGCATGGGAGCGCGACAGGCGAGGATTGATCTCGAGCACCCAGATGCGGTCGCTCTCCGCCTCGTGGTAGAACTCGATATTGAAGGGGCCGTTATCGAAGCCAAGCTGCCTGACCACCGCCCGCGCATGGCCTACCATCCGCTTCTGTACGGGCTCGGGCAGGCGGGAGGGATATTCATAGCGCAGCAGCACCGAGCGATGGGTCTCATCACGAACGGAGTCGATCATGCCGCTACCGGTGAGATGGACTTGCCCGTCCTGTACGTAACCCTCCAGCGTGCACTGGGTGCCGGCTGAGATGATCGCCTCCGCGATGCAATGATGCCCGGTGACCCAGGCCACCTCGTCGGGCAGCTCGGCGTAGGAACAGACCTCATCGAACGGTTTGCCGAAACGACCAATGCCCTGGCGGATACGCGGCATGACCTCACGTAGCTGTTCCGGTGTGTCGATGCGAAAACCCAGCTGCGAGGAGTGAGCCTTGATCGGCTTGATCCAGAACGGATAGTCGATCTCGACCTTTTCGACGGCATAGTCATCGAAGGGATCCACGGCCTGGAAAGGCGGCACACACTCGGGTATGACGCTGCGCTGCTCGACTCGGCTCCAATACTTGTGCTCGCACTTGAGCACCGCTTCCAGCGAGGGTCCGGGAAGACCCAGGCGCTGCCTCAGCACCGGTATCAGCGCGCTGGTGGGAAAGTCCCAGTATCCCACGATGGCATCCACGGAGCCGTCGAAGCGCGCCACCTCATCCAACGCATCAGCGACCAGACGCTTGAAGGGGTACTCAGCGGCATGGACCACCTCATCGAGCGACAGCAGGCTATGAAAAGCATAGTCCCTGGCCTGGTTGAGCATAGGCAGCAGATGCCTGCCCAGCTCGTCATAGCCAACCACGAAAACGTTCCACCTCATGCGTGCCTTCTCCTTGTCGAAAATCTCCCTTCGTCAAGCGCAAGGGCAGGCGCTTCTTGGTTGCCCTTTTCGGTCGAGCCAGCGAGCAGCGACAGCCTCACGCCAATCACTACCGCTCATTCCAATCGATAGGTATCACCCCCGACCTCGACTTGCCTGATATCGGCATACGAGACCATCACACCCTGGATGTCGCCAGGATCACCGTCGTGCTCTGCCAGCGTTGTCTCGGGAATGACCTTCACTCCGGTAGCCCCGACATGCTGAACGCGAGCCGAGAAACGTTTTCCTTCGCACTCCACGACCACTCGCTCACCAAACATGCAGCGCCCAATCTGGACCAGCAACTCGGCTTCACTCACTGGCTTGACGGCCATCTCTCTCCTCCCTGATTCGTAGGTCTTTCATTGCTTGCCTGTCCAAATGACAAGCGAAAGGCGCATGAATTCACCCTGCTCCTAGTACTGTAGGCAAATTTCCCGACCTGCACTCGCAAACGGGCCGTCTGGGTTGCCGGTGGCCAATCCCCCGGCCCTGGCGCTATCCTTAAACGATCTTCGCCAGTTCGCTCACGGCTCGACGCACCGCCGCTTCAGCAACGCTTCAGGAACCCAACATGTCCCTCAGCAAGACCCGCTCCAGCTTCTATCGTCGCCTCTACGTGGCTCACCTGATCAGGACCGGATTCGCCAGCGTGCCGGCCATCACCGGGGCAACCGGCATGCCGAGACGCACCGCCCAGGACACCATCACGGCCCTGGCAGAGCTCGACATCCGCTGCGAGTTCGAGCCCGGTGACGGCGCGAGGCACAATATCGGACGCTATGTGATACGCGACTGGGCCCCATCTCCCCTGACTGGACCTCGGCCCATGCGGACCGGCTTCGCCAAGCGCTCGGCTACCCGGCGATGCCATGAGCCGTATGCGCCCCACCCTGCCACTACCGCTGCAAGATCGCCTGTTCAGGCCCGCCTGGCTTGGGCTAGCCTGGCTGGGGCCCGCCCTGCTGCTGCTCACCCTGCTGCCTGCGGGCGGCTGCGCCAGCAACGAAACGCTGCAGACACCCGGCCCGGGGGCAGAAGAACCTCAGCTCACAACTCACCAGGTCATTGCCGACGATGGCTACCGTCTCCCCCTACGCCATTGGCCCGCCCAGGGAGAACTCGGCACCGTGGTTCTGGCGGTGCACGGCTTCAATGACCATGCCGGTAGTTTCAGTGTGCTTGCCGACGCCCTGACCCGCCAGGGTGTGGAAGTCTATGCCCATGATCAGCGCGGCTTCGGCACCACCGAGCAGCGTCGCATCTGGGCGGGGCATCAGCGACTGGGCGATGACGTGACACTGCTGGCCGAGCTGTTACGTGAACGCCACCCGAACACGCCGCTCTACCTGATCGGCAAGAGCATGGGAGCGGCTATCGTGATACTCGCCATGACCGACGACGACGCCCCTCCTGTGGATGGCAGCGTATTGATTGCCCCCGCCGTGTGGGGGCAGCAGGCGATGCCCTGGTATCAGCGGCTGGGCCTGTGGCTCGGCGTTCGCCTGGTACCCCAGCTCTCCTTTTCGGTACGTACCACTCGGCGCCTGGGAATAGAACCCACCGATGACGAGACGATCAAGCGCCAGTTGGCCGAGGATCCGCTGATCCTGCGCAGCGCCCGTGTCGACACCCTGGCCGGCTTGACCCAGGCAATGGGAGAGGCCCTGGAAGCCGCCAGTGAACTGCCGGGGCCGACCTTGATCCTGTATGGCGACGAAGACCAGGTCATCCCGGCCGAGGCATTCTGTGCCCTGCTGGACAAGCTGCCCGAACCACGCCCTACCGAAATACCTGGCTGGCGCATGGTGCTCTACCCGGACGGCTATCATATGCTGACTCGCTATACCCAGCGCGGTCGCACCGAGCAGGATATCGTCGCCTGGCTGACCAATCCGGCCGGCCCCCTGCCTTCCGGCCACGAGACGAGTCGTGACCAGGCCCGCGAGGCGCTTTGCCACCGAGGTGGGCGCCATGGCAATCGACGCACTGCAGACGGCAGTATGCCTTGAGCATGACCAACACACCCGTGGTTGACATGTGACGAAATAGGGCGGAGTGTCGTTGGATGATCGTTGATCGGCATGGAGCAGCCACCCATGACAACGGCTAGCTCGACGAGCCTGTCAAGCCGTTCGATGCCACCATCGAGCGACTTTTCGCCGCAAATGCCATTGCTGCGGTTTCTCGCGTATTCGAGGTGATAGATTCAGCATGCCTTCTGATGCTTGATGTCGAGAGGGGCTGGGAGCCCTTTACCCACGTGTCAAGGCGACCCGGTCGCTATCCGGGCCGAAGGCCTGAGCCGGACACCCTCCCGGCCGGGGCCAAGGGTGATTATCCACACCCTTCGGTCTCGGCGAAGCACGCCAATCAGTTCCTTGCCCGAATGCTTCCTGCTCAGCGACCTTCTCAACGTGCTGGGCCGGGCGATATTCCAACCGCTGAATGTGATCAAGTCATGCATCTGGCCCGGCATGGCTGGGCGTCGGTACGGTAGCCGAAGATGCCTGGCTGGCAAGGGCGACAAGTCTGCTCGTGATCGAGCATCAATTTCCTGCATAAGGAAGATGGAGAACAACATATGTCGATTGCAACAGAAACCCCGGTGACCAAGGACGTTTCAAGCTGGACCGATCCAACCATGGACTCGGTCAAGGGAACCGAAACGCCCAAGGACCCCAGCAAGGCTATATCGCGCTGCTGGGCTGGAGCGTCAATGCCATCAAGGCCGCACAGAAATTCAATCGACGCTATATTGTGGTGGCGCCGGATTGGGCCGCCGATTTCTGCGAAGCCAACAAGATCCCATACATGCAGTGGGACTTCCTGCGCCTGAATGATCGCTCCGTGGAGATTGCGCAACGGCTCAAGGAGGAAGGCGTAGACGTGGCCATACCGCTGTTCGAGGAAACCGTCGAATGGTCGGGTGCAATCAACTCCGTCCTGATGGACAACCCGCGCATGTTCGGACAATCCATCCTGTTCAGGGACAAGGCGCTGATGAAGCGACGCGCCCAGCTGGGCGGCATTCGCGTGGGTATCTTCGAGGAAGCCCATGAGAAGGAAGACATCATCCGCTTCATGAAGCGGGTCAACCAGACGCTGCTCAAGCTCGACGGCGACCCCGATGATCCGATTCATGTCAAGGCCTTCGACAAGGCAGGCTGCCTGGGACACCGCATGATCCGCAGGATAGACGAGATCGACAGCATCCCGGCCGAAGAGTATCCCCTGCTGATGGAGAGTCACCTTGATGGCTGGGAGTTTGCCGTCGAGGCCTGGATCCATGATGGCAAGATCAAGTTCCTCAATATCTCCGAGTACGTGACCCTGGGATATTCGGTGTTCGTTCCTGCCACACGGGAACTCGAGAGCTGGCGTACCGCCATCACCAAGCAGATCGAGAAGCTGATCAAGACGTTCGACATCCAGTTCGGCCTGATCCATCCCGAGTACTTCGTGGCGGCGGATGGTGAGATGTATTTCGGTGAGGTTGCCTATCGCCCACCCGGCTTCAAGGCCTTCGAGCTCATCGAGCGCGCCTACGGATTCAGTGCCTACCAGGCATCGATGCTGGTTTTCGACCCCAAGAGCACCCAGGAGGAGGTCGATGCTTTCTTCCCCCGGGAGGTGGTCGACGCGAAAGGCTATGCGGGCTGCTTCGGCGTCTACCCAAGGCGTCGTGTCGTCAGCAAACTGGAGATGCCCAAGGAGACCGTCGAACATCCGTACTTCGAGTCCCACGAGCTGGTGGCCCCGGCCGAAGAAACGGTGCCGGACCGGTCGCCTTCGGCACACACTGGGGTCTCATCTTCTTCTTCGGTGACGACCCCATCAAGATGCGGGACCTGTTGAAGGCTCAAGAGGACCTGGACTTCTACGTCTAGGGCCGACTTCCTTTCACGCTGATGTGACCAGGGGCAGGGGCTAAGCCCTGCCCATTGCAAGCAGGCACATCGAGGCCGCCCAGCCCTGCTCAACGCAACACGCTACCCGTTGAGCCACTCTTCCCCTGCGACAACCCGCCGAGCCCATTGGACTTCGGTTAGCTGCGTGCCAGGCTCCAACCGGGAGCGAGGCGCGGCCGACACCGACTTTGCGTTCAAAGGCCCTGGGCACCTCGGCGCAGCCAGCCGTGCATGAAGACGAGCTTGCGGCGCACCGCTTGGGAAAGCACAAAGGGGTAGAGATCCGACAGCCCCATCGCGCGATTGATGTGGTTGATCGCCATGACCTGATGCGTCGCCACGTGGATCAAGCGCTCGGCATCTGCTTCCATATAGGGGTCCCATCCGGGGTACGGCAGATCGGCAGAGGAGAGACCCGCGGCAACGAAACTATCGGCGATATCGGTGAGATGTAACAGGTGGGAAGCCGTTTCAGCCCAGTCCTCGTGGGGGTGAGCGGAGGCATAGGTGCTGACGAAGCTTGAGCGCCAATCAAGCGGCGGCCCTTCGTGATAGTGTCGCTTGAGCGCCGCGGGATAGTCCTGCCGCTCGTCGCCGAACGTGGTTCGGAAAGCGTCGAGAAAATCGTCCCGCAGGCTGAGTCGCCACCAGAGCATATGCGCGATCTCGTGACGCATATGGCCGATCATGGTGCGATAGGGCTCTTCGAGGGCCTCGCGGCGGCTAGTACTCAGGATCGGGTCTGCCTCCGCCACACTGATCGTCACTACGCCCCCGACATGTCCCATGGGCACCGGGGTATGACCCTCGGCCAGCATGTGAAACACCGGGCGAGCGCCGGGATCCTCAGGTCGAAACCAGTTCCAGCGGCCCAGATTATCGAGCACCCAGCGCTTGGCAGCCTCGGTCTTCGCCCAGTGAGGGATAGCATTGGGAATGGAGGTATCCGGAGCCAGCTCAGTCATGGCGCAGGCTCGACAGAAGGCGCCTGCTGGGGGGCGATCCAATTGCAGCCGATAACGTCGCGATTGGCGCAGTATGGGGGCATGGTGATGAAAGCCCTGGCCTGAGGATCATAGGCAACCGGTGTGCCTATGGCGGTGGCGAGGTTGTCGAACCACAGAGACCCGAGACCGACGGGGTTGGCAAAAACACGCATGGCAGTGACTCCTGAACAACGCCAGAGCGGCGGGCCATGGGAGCAGTAGCAGCTGTATGCTGCTATTCCGCTAACAGCGTATCACTGATACCACCGCAGCATCCTGCCACTTATCGTATTGCCCAACGGAACGGCGACAGGACGCCTGGGCGTATGCCCCCACCCGGCGGCACGCCATCGAGAGGGTCACTGCCGGTCTTGGCGGGACTCCCCCAACAGCGACCCTGTCTGCCGCCAAAACTGTCGTGATGCCGCACCAGCGTATCCATCCGCTCGATGCCTCCCGGCCACCACTGGTGCCAGCGACAACCCACGAAAAAAAGCGGCGGGCAAATGCCCGCCGCGAAACGATCAGAACAGCACTGACCGAGAGAGATGCCTGGCTGGATTAGATTTCGAAACCGCGACCGAAGTCCTCGGACGAGAGAGCCATCAGCGGCTCCGCCCCAGCCTGCACCATGGCGGCATGGGCACGGGTGCGCGGCAACAGGCGCGTGAAGTAGAAACGTGCAGTCTTGATCTTGGCTTCGTAGAAGGCCGCATCGTCGCTGCCGGCAGCGAGTGCCGCAGCGGCCTGCTTCGCCGCACGGGCGAAGAGGTAGGCCAGGGTCACATAGCCGGAGTACATCAGGTAATCGACGCTGGCGGCACCCACTTCCTCACGATCCTGCATGGCCTTCATGCCGATACCCATGGTCAGCTCGCCCCATTCGGCATTCAGCTTGGCCAGTGGCCCGGTGAATTCGGCCAGCTCGGCATTCTCGGCCTCGGCCTGGCAGAACTTGTGGATCTGCTTGGTGAAGACCTTGAGCGTCTCGCCCTGACTCATCAGGACCTTGCGGCCAAGCAGGTCAAGGGCCTGGATGCCTGTCGTGCCCTCATAGAGGCGGGTGATGCGCGCATCGCGAACCAGTTGCTCCATGCCCCACTCCTGGATGAAGCCGTGGCCACCGAAGACCTGCACCCCCTCGTTGGTGGCTTCGAAGCCACCTCGGTAAGGAAGGCCTTGACGATGGGTGTCAGCAGGCCCAGCAGCACCTCCGCTTGCTCTCGCTCGGCGGCATCCGGGCCATGCTCGACGATATCCAGCATCTGAGCGGTATACAGCACCAGCATGCGGCCACCTTCGGCGAAGGCCTTCTGGGTCAGCAGCATGCGACGAACGTCGGGATGGACGATGATCGGGTCGGCGGGTTTCTCGGGCGCCTGGGGGCCGGAGAGCGCCCGCATCTGCAAACGGTCACGAGCATAGGCCAGGGCGTTCTGGAAGCTTGCCTCGGTCAGGCCCAGACCCTGGATACCCACGCCCAGCCGGGCCGCATTCATCATGGTGAACATGCAGGCCAGGCCCTTGTTGGGCGGCCCCACCAGGTAGCCGCGGGAGCCATCGAAGTTCATCACGCAGGTGGCGTTGCCGTGGATGCCCATCTTGTGCTCCAGGGAGCCGCAGGAAACGCCGTTGCGCTCGCCGGGGTTGCCGTCGGCGTCGGGCAGGAACTTCGGCACCACGAACAGCGAGATGCCCCTGGAGCCCTCGGGGGCGTCCGGCAGCTTGGCCAGCACCAGATGGACGATGTTCTCGGCCAGGTCATGTTCGCCGGCCGAGATGAAGATCTTGGTGCCGGTGATGTCGTAGCCGCCGTCGGCTGCCGGCACGGCACGGGTCTTGATCAAGCCCAGGTCGGTGCCGCAGTGGGGCTCGGTCAGGCACATGGTGCCGGTCCAGACGCCCTCCACGAGCTTGGTCAGGTAGGTGGCCTGCTGCTCCTCGGTGCCGTGGTGACGCAGGGCATCGGCGGCGCCGTGGGAAAGCCCCGGGTACATGCCCCAGGCCAGGTTGGTGGAGCAGACCATCTCGTTGAGTACCATGGCCAGCGAATGGGGCAGCCCCTGCCCGCCGTGCTCCGGAGACGCCGCCAGGCTCGGCCAACCACCTTCCACGTACTGCTCGTAGGCCGCCTTGAAGCCCTTTGGCGCCTTGACCTCGCCGCCCTCGAGCAAGCACCCCTCCTGGTCACCCGTCTGGTTCAGTGGCAGCAGCACCTCGCGGGCGAAGCGTGCGCCCTCCTCGAGAATGGCGGCAACCACGTCGGGAGAGGCCTCTTCACCGCCCGGAAGACGGGCATAGTGAGCAGGGTAATCCAGCATCTCGTCCATTACGAAGCGCAGGTCGCGCAGGGGGGCCTGATAGTCGGGCATTTCTACTCTCCACAAAGGGTCGCCACAAAGGATCGCCGCGAAGGCTCGCCACGGAAGGTCGCCTGAATTCGGGCGCGTGAAGGCGGCGCCGGCCGCTTTCAAACATGTGTTTGAAACTAGCTTGCGACAAGCCGAGAGTCAAGCGCTTGTTTGAGCCTTTTCGTCGAACGGGGCTCATGACATGTGCATGGCGGCGGACATGGGGGCAACGACGTGATCCTGGGCCTTGGCAAGGCCCGGCGTCAGGGCATCGCATCCTGGAGACGTGCGCGCAGCGACTCAAGCCTCGACTTGAGGGAGTTGAGGTCGTCGAAGGAGGCGCCGCTGGCCATCACCACGCAGTCCGGGATCTCCTCGGCACGCTCGCGCAGCTCCCGGCCGGCGTCGGTGAGGAACAGTTCGACGACCCGCTCATCGGTTGTGCTGCGCACTCTCCTGAGCAGGCCATCGGCTTCCAGGCGCTTGAACAGGGGGGTCAACGAACCGGTATCGGTCATCAGTCGACGGCTGATGGTACCCGCGCTGAGGCCATCCTCTTCCCACAGTGTCATCATGACCAGGTACTGCGGATAGGTGAGGCCCAGCGCCTGAAGCAGGGGCTTGTAGAACTTGGTCATCAGGAGGGAGGTGGAGTAGAGGGCGAAGCAGAGCTGATCGTCGAGCTGTAACGTGGAACAGGTATCGTTCTGGGGCATGGCTGGCGCTCCGGGTTATTGTTAGCACAATAATCTAGCGCGCCAGCCAATTCATGCCAAGCCCTGTCGCTTGCCGCCGGCGACTACTGCATGCGAATCCCGCCATCGAGGCGGATCACCTCGCCGTTGAGCATCGAATTGCCGATGATCTGCTCGGCCAGTCGGGCAAACTCATCGGGCTTCCCCAGCCGCTTGGGGAACGGGACCGAGGCAGCCAGTGCCTTGGCAGCTTCGTCGGGAATCTCGCTCATCATCGGGGTCTGGAAGACTCCGGGGGCGATGGCCATGACCCGAATGCCGTGCCGCGAGAGCTCACGGGCCGCCGGCAGGCTCATGCCCACCACCCCTGCCTTGGAAGCGCTGTAGGCACACTGCCCCACCTGGCCATCGAAGGCTGCAACGGAGGCGGTATTGATGATCACGCCACGTTCTCCGTCCTCTCCCGGCGCATTGCCCGCCATGGCGGCAGCCGCCAGGCGCATGACATTGAAGGTGCCCACCAGGTTGATCTGCACGGTGCGCGCGTAGGCGTCGAGATCGGCAGGGTTGCCCTCCCGATCGACAAGCTTGGCGACACTGACGACGCCGGCACAGTGCACCACGCCCGCCATGCCCTTCTCGCCCCCCAGCGACACGGCAGCATCGACCGCAGCCTGCATGTCCGCGGCGGAAGTCACATCGCCGCGGCAGGCCCGGGCGGCCGCTCCCAGGCTTGCGGCATGAGCCACCACGCTGTCGTTGAGGTCGCACAGCACCACTCGCCCGCCGGCGGCGACAATGCGCTCCGCGGTGGCCGCCCCCAGGCCGGAGGCGGCACCGGTAATCAGGAATGTGTTGTCCTTCAGTTGCATCGAATCGTCTCCGTCTTCATTTCGCGCCTTCCGGCTTTGCCTGCTCCGCCGCATCGGCACGCAGCTTGAAGCGCTGTATCTTGCCACTGGGTGTCTTGGGTAGTGTATCGACGAATTCAATCACGCGGGGAAAAGCGTGGGTGGACAGCCGTTCGCGCACCTGCTGACGAATCTCGTCGGCCAGGGCGTCGCTGGCCTCGTAGCCGTCGCGCAGCACGATATAGGACTTGATGATCTCGCCTCGGATCTCGTCAGGCTGACCCACGGCCGCGGACTCCGCTACCGCAGGATGGGTCATGACCGTGTTTTCGACGTCGGTGGGGCCGACCCGGTATCCGGCGGTGGTGATGATGTCATCGTCGCGGCCGGCGAACTGGAAGGTGCCGTCCTCGTTGCGAATGACCACATCGCCGGTCAGGTAGTAGCCCTTGGCGAAGGGGTGCTTCTCCTGCCAGGTATAGCCGGCGAAGAAGTGGGCGGGAGACCGCTCGACATCCACCGCCAGCACGCCCGGCTCGCCCGCAGGCAACTCGTTGTACTCGGCATCGAGGATCGCCAGCCGATAGCCCGGCATCGGCACGCCCATGGCGCCGACATGCTTGGGATGTTCCAGGGCGTGGTGATTGCAGCAGGTCATGCCGGTCTCGGTCTGGCCATAATGGTCCATGACCGGACAGCCCAGCGAACGCTCGACCCAGGAGACCACTTCGGTATTGAGCGGCTCGCCGGCGGAGCTGGCCACCCGAAGCTCGAGTGTCTCATGGGCACTGTCGAACAGCCCCGATGCCTTCATCAACCGGTAGGCGGTGGGCGCGGCGGCGAAGTTGGTGATGCGGTGGCGCTTCATGAAGGCCATGGCACCCTCGGCACTGAAGCCCGCCTCGCAGAAATGGGTGGTGACGCCCAGCAGCAGCGGCCCGGCAATGGCGTAATAGAGGCCGTAGGCCCAGCCCGGGTCGGCCATGTTCCAGAAGCGGTCGTCTTCCCGCAGGTCGATGGCCAGCTCCATGTAAAGGGCGAAGGCCGGCATGCCGGAGAGCGGCACCGCAACGCCCTTGGGCTTGCCCACGGTGCCGGAGGTAAACATCTGCAGGAAAGGGGCATCCGGTGCCAGGCGGGGTGGCTGGGTCTCGATGGGTGAGTGCGCGAGGGCATCGCTCCAGTCCAGGTCCTCGCCATGCTCGGCGCTGGGCCCTCCCACGGCAAGCACCGGCGGACACTGGGTGAGGCCCTCGAACTTGAAGCGGTTATCGTGATCGGTAATCACCAGCTTGGTGTCGGCACGCCCCAGACGATAGTCCACGGCATCCGGCCGAAGGCCGTGAACAGCGGCTGGTAGACCGCGCCGATGCGCCAGGTAGCCAGCACTGCCACCAGCAGCTGAGAAGAGCGTGGCAGCATGCAGGCGATCCGGTCGCCCACCCCCAGGCCCCGCTCGGCCAGCCAGCCGGCCAGCTTGGCGCTCTCGGCCTCCAGCTCGGCATAGGTCATCTGGTTGACGTTACCGCTGACGTCCTCGTGCACCAGGCCAGCACATCGCCACGTCCCGTTCTCAGGTGCTGGCCGCAGCAGGATTCGAAGGCGTTGAACTTGCCGTCCCGATGATCGTCGAGACGGGCAATGACTTCATCGATGGAAAATCGCTCGAGGAAGGCGGAATACTCGGGAAGGGATTGGGTGCTCATTAACTGCCCTCTTGTGCTTGGAACCCGATTCTGCGCTGCGCTCTCACACCGGCCGGAAGTGCCCCGTAAGACGTGCGACGCGAACCGTTCGCTCCTTTGTGCTTGTTGTTGGCATTGGGTGAAGCGTCTTGCAGCGCAGGCGCCGTCGAGGCCACCTGCCGCGCAATGGAAGAAGTTGCTCACTTCTGGATAGATTCAGTTAACGTAAGCGTCAACCTAGCAAGCGCTAGGTACAAGCTAGAAGCAAAGCGCTCGCAGGGCAACCCCTACGAGGGCGCAGCAGGCCTATACCTTGGTCGACCCCGCCTGGGCGGCGTGGGTGGAGGGAGCGATCATGGCGATCAGTTCATGGGCCAGGTCTCGGGCTTGCGGGGGCCCTCGGGGTCATACCAGCGCACCGTCCAGTTCAGCGCCCCCATGACGAAGCGCGACACCAGGAAGCGATCACCATGAATCAGGCCGCCATCCAGTGCCTCATCGATCACCGCTTCCCACAGGCCCTCATAGGCGTCGCGGAGATGGCTGAGATGCGCCCGGGCCTCGGTGCCCAGGCGACGCCACTCGTAAAGGGCCACCACATGGGCGTTGCGGTCGGTGAGCAGGGTCTCCAGATGCGCCCGGGCCATGGCATGCAGCCGCTCCTCGGGGGAATCGCCGCACTGCTCGAGCGCATGGCGCGCCAGCGAAAGGGCATTCTGAGTCCCCTCCTCGATCACCGCGGCGAGGATCTCCTGCTTGTCGCGAAAGTGGTGGAACAGGCTGCCGGACTTGATGCCCATCTCCTGGGCGAGCATACGTACCGTCGTCCGGTCGAAGCCCTCCTGCACGAACAACTGGGCGGCCAGGCGGGTCAATTCCTTGCGGCGGGGGGACTCGTTAACGACATTCATCGGGTTTACACTAGCGCTTGCTTGGTTGATCTTGAGAAAAACACAGCCCCGCCGACAGGTCAATCCAACTGAAAGTCCGGCGCTCGTACCGAATACCTATACTGAACAACATCCACACTGAACAACATCCACACTGAACAACATCCGCCACTCTCCGGGAGAACACACCATGAGCAGCCCCACCGATATCGTCTTCCTTTCCGCAGCTCGCACCCCCATGGGGGGCATGCTGGGAAGCCTTTCCAGCATGACGGCTCCCGAACTCGCCGCCACCGCCATTCGCGCCGCCATCGAACGGGCCGGCATCGAAGCCTCTGCCATCGACGAGGGAATCATGGGCTGCGTGCTGCCGGGCGGTGTCAAGCAGGGTCCCGCCCGCCAGGCCATGCGCCAGGCCGGCATTCCCGATGGCATCGGTGCCACCACCATCAACAAGCTTTGCGGCTCGGGCATGAAGGCCGCCATGCTGGCCCACGACCTGATCCGCGCCGCAGCGGCGAGATCCTGCTGGCAGGCGGCATGGAGTCCATGTCCAACGCCCCCCACGTGCTGACCAAGGCGCGCACCGGCTACCGCCTAGGCCACGGCGAACTCAAGGACCACATGTTCCTCGACGGCCTCGAGGATGCCGAAACCGGCAAGCTGATGGGGGTCTTCGCCCAGGACGTCGCCAGCTCACGCGACTACAGCCGCGAGCGGCTGGATGACTTCGCCATCGCCTCGCTCGAGCGAGCCATGGAGGCCACCAACGCCGGCCACCTGAACGCCGAGATGGCCCCGGTCACCGTCACCAGCCGCAAGGGCGAGACCCTGGTCGAGCATGACGAGCAGCCCTTCCAGGCCCGGCTCGACAAGATCCGCGAGCTGCGCCCGGCCTTCGCCAAGGACGGTACCATCACCGCCGCCAACGCCAGCTCGATCTCCGACGGTGCCTCGGCGCTGATACTGGCCAGCCAGGCAGCGGCAGACCGGCATGGCGTCAAGCCCCTGGCCCGCATGCTCGGCCACAGCACCCACTCCCAGCACCCCAGCGAGTTCACCATCGCCCCGGTGGGCGCCATCGACAAGCTGATGAAGAAGCTGGACTGGCGTGTGGCCGACGTCGACCTGTTCGAGATCAACGAGGCCTTCGCCGTGGTCACCCTGCTGGCCATGGACGGACTCGACATTCCCCACGACAAGGTCAACGTCTATGGCGGCGCCTGTGCCCAGGGCCATCCCATCGGCTCCACCGGCTCGCGTATCATCGCCACCCTGATTCATGCGCTGCGTACCAGGGGCGGCAAGCGCGGCATCGCCAGCCTTTGTATCGGCGGCGGCGAGGCCACCGCCGTGGCGGTCGAGCTGATCGACTAACACCCGCCTGACGCTCGACCAGGCCACCCAGGAGCCAGCGTCAACGGACGCTGGCTTTCCTCTGCCTGGACTCACCCGGCCTGGGCTAACAGGAGACAACCGTGGTAAAGGAATTCTGGATCGACACCTCGCAGGGCCGACTCTTCGTCAGTCACTGGGAATACGACCGTGTCGATGGGCTTCCCCCCATCGTGCTGCTGCATGATTCACTGGGCTGTGTCGCGCTCTGGCGGGACTTCCCGGCACGACTGGCGGAGGCGACGGGCCGCGAGGTGATCGCCTACGACCGCGTTGGCTACGGGCGCTCGACTCACTACCCGGGGCCGCAGCCGTCCACCTTCATCGCCGACGAGGCGACAGGAGCCTTTACCGCCGTTCGCGAGCAATTGGGACTGGAGCGTTTCGTTCTCCTCGGCCACAGTGTGGGCGGCAGTATGGCCGCCTACGCAGCCGGCCATCATCAGGACGGCTGCGAGGGACTGCTTACCGTGGCGGCCCAGGCCTTTACCGAACCCTGCACCCTCGCCGGTATTCGCGAGGCGGAGCATGCCTTCCTGCAGCCGAATGGCCTGTCGCGGCTGGCGAAGTACCACGGAGAGAAGGCTGAATGGGTACTGCGCAGCTGGGTCGACAACTGGCACTCCGAGGCCTTCCGTGAGTGGGGGCTGGATGACGCCCTCGCTCGGGTGTGCTGCCCTACGCTGGCCATCCATGGCGAACTCGACGAGTACGGCTCACGGGAACAGCCGGCACGCATCGCCGCCCTCACCCCGGGCCCCTCCGAGCCGCACCTGCTCAACGGCTGCGGGCACGTGCCCCACCGGGAATGCCCGGAGCGACTGATCGAAGCCGCTGGGGCTTTTCTCGAGGCGCTGCGGTACTCCCGATAATGTCAACTCGCCCTGCCTGCAGGATAGCCGCCGCGTAAACCGGTCACTCCCGCGGCACCACCAATCGATCGAGCCGCAGCCGCTCGCGGGAGTCGAACAACCTGCGACTGCCTGCCGCCACCGCGGCCAGGGTGCCGAAGCCGGTGCCCAGGGTAATCGTAAACATCACCAGAATCTGATACTTGACCGCCAGGGCCGGCGAGGTGCCGGCCAATATCTGGCCGGTCATCATCCCCGGGAGGCTGACCACCCCGGCGGCGGCCATGGCATTGATCATCGGCATCAGCCACTGCGCATCGCTTCGCGGCGGATGCCACCGATCGCCTCCTGCCAGGGCTGGCCGAGCATCAGCCGGTTCTCGATCACCGTCCGCTGCTGCCAGGCGGTATCGGTGAGCCGGTCCAGCGCCAGGGCGACGCCCGTCATGGTGTTGCCGAGCATCATGCCCAGCAGTGGAATGGCATACTGCGGCCGGTACCAGGGGTCGGGGCCGATGATCACCGTCAGCGTCAACACGGTGACGGTGAACGACGACAGGAACATCGAAAGCGTGCCGATGCCGAAGGCCCAGCCGCCCTTCAAGCGGCGTTTCTGCCGTGCCATTACCTCGCGGCCGGCGATCAACAACATGGCCAAGGCCATCAGGGCCACCCAGACCAGGCGTTCGGCGGCGAATAGCGCCTCCAGCACCAGGCCGATCAGTGCCAGCTGGACGACGGTGCGCAGCGCCGCGACCAGCAGGCTTTGGCTCATGCCTAGCCGCATCACGGCGGTGCAGCCGGCGAGCACGATGACCATGGAAGCCGCCAGCGCCAGCTGCCACCCAGGAGAGTTCGATCACGTCCATGTCGCCGCCTCCTGCGCCAGCAGCCGGCGGTCGTCGATATGCAGA
>NZ_AZQX01000079.1:0-16886 GCF_000568385.1 Halomonas sp. BC04 | reverse complement strand
TTCGCAGGTTTCGAGCGAGGCGTCAGCCGTCTCTTTCTATCGTTACTTTCACTTACGGGGTAGCGCCATCGTTTCGCCGCGTCTGCTGGCGTGGCGGGCCCTGACTTTTTCCAGGAATGCATCTGCCGACATTGATCGGCCTTCTTCACGACTCTTTTCGCCTAGATTCAGCAGCTTGAGCAGAGCGATGGCCTGCTCTCGACGCTCGTGGGCGGTATAGGACTCGATCACATAGGTGGGCTTGCCCTTTTGGGTAATCACCAGAGGCTCCTCCACATCGAGTGTGGCCGCATTCTGCTTCAGGTAGCTGATGGTCTCAGTGCGCACTGGTGCACTCCTGGGTAGAAAATTTGCTTAAGGTCTAAATATAGTCCTCATATGGTCTTTCGGCCACTAGGTTTACTTCCGCGACACTTCAGTCAGCTCAACGCCGTTGCGCTCCAGTAGCGACACGAGCTCAGGCCAGACGTTGTCGAGGATGATCGACTGGGCGATGCTCGTCGGGTGAATGCCGTCGGATTGCATCATGCCATCTTCCAGGACCACCCCTTCGAGCAGGAAGGGAAGCAGGGCCACTTCGTAGGTGTCGGCAAGCCGGAAGAACACCCCGGTAAAGGCATCGCGGTAGGCCTGGCCGTAGTTCGGGGGGATATCGATCCCGAGGAGCAGCACCTCGGCGCCGGCCTGGCGGCTCGCCTCGACCATGGCGGCGAGGTTGGCCTCCAGCTGATTGGGTGGCAGGCCGCGCAGGCCGTCGTTGCCCCCCAGCCCCAGGAGAACAATGTCGGGCTCATGCTGTCCGAGTAGGTCGGGAAGTCGGCTCGCGCCGCCGCTGCTCGTCTCACCGCTGATGCTGGCATTGACCACTTCCGCCTTTCCGTCGAGACGCGCTTCCAGCAAACTGACCCAGCCTTCATCCTGCTCGATGCCGTATGCGGCGCTGAGACTGTCGCCCATGACCAGCAGCGTCGGGGTATCGTCGGCCAGCGCCGCCGGTGAGGCAGCGAGTACCATCAGGCCCAGCACACAGACGCCAAGGCAGTGGCGCCAACGCCGGCTCAGGTGATCGGAAATAGACAGCAGCACAGGGATACCTCTAGTCATGTCAGACTCCTCGAGAACCAGCTCTTCCACGATTCTACACGCCCGCGGCCTGGGCAAGCAGGTAACCAGCGGGGAACGACCGCTGACCATTCTGAGTGCCCTTGACCTCGAAGTGTTCCCTGGAGAGACGCTGGCGATCCTCGGGGCCAGTGGCGCCGGCAAGTCGACCCTGCTGGGGCTTCTCGCAGGACTCGACCAGCCCACCAGTGGCGAGCTGACCCTGTTCGGTGAGTCGCTGGGAAGTCTCGACGAGGATGGTCGCGCCGGCCTGCGCGCCGGCCGGGTGGGCTTCGTGTTCCAGAACTTCCAGCTGCTGCCCACCCTCACGGCACTCGAGAACGTGCTGCTGCCACTGGAGTTGGCACCGGTTTCCGACAGCGAGCAGCGCGGCCGCGACTGGTTGACTCGGGTCGGCCTCGGCGAGCGGCTTGGCCACCTGCCCAAGCAGCTCTCCGGTGGCGAGCAGCAGCGCGTCGCCCTGGCCAGGGCCTTCGTCACCGAACCGCAGCTGGTCTTTGCCGACGAGCCCACCGGCAACCTCGACCATGCCACGGGTGGACGCATCATCGACCTTTTGTTCGCCCTGAACCGCGAGGCGGGCACCACCCTGGTGCTGGTAACCCACGACTATGCCTTGGCGCGACGCTGCGATCGCTGTCTGCAGCTGGAGGAGGGGCGGCTCACGCCGCTGGTACTGGACGAGGTGAGGGCATGAGCGACGCTATCGGCACTGCCCCTCCGCCAGCCGAGGCGCGCCGCGGGATGGGTGCTCTGACCCTTTCGCTGCGCGGCATGCGTCGCGACCTGCGTGCCGCCGACGTGCGGGCACTGTTCGTCGCCCTGGCCCTGGCGGTGGCCGCTTCGACCATGATCGGCTTCTTTCTCGACCGCCTGGAGCGCGGCCTGGAGCGCCAGGCCGGGCAGATGCTGGGCGGTGATCTGGTGCTGGAACAGGCGCGGCCGTTCGAGGATGTGCTGCGCCAGACGCTGCGGGAGGCAGGGCTGACCCTGAGCGAACAGGTCGGCATGGTCTCCATGGCGAGCCACGAAGACGCCTTCCAGCCGACCAGCCTCAAGGTCATCGACGACAATTACCCCCTCTACGGTGAGGTCCATGTCGACCGCGGAGCGGGCGTCGAGCTTCTTTCGCGGGGCCCGGCCCCGGGCGAGGCCTGGCTGGCGCCACGCCTGGCGCAACTGCTGGAAGTCGAACTCGGCGATCGCGTGCAGGTGGGCCAGACCCGCCTGGAGGTCACCGCCCTGGTCGAGCGTGAGCCGGACCAGTCCGGCGGTTTCGCCAATTTCAACCCGCGACTGATGATGCATCAGGCCGATATCGAGGCGAGCGGCCTGGTGCAGCCCGGCTCCCGCATCGAGTTCTCGCTGCTCGCCCGGGGGGCGCCGAGCGAGGTCGATGCGGTGCTGCCACGTTTGCGGGGGCTGACTGCCGATGGCGTCGAGGTGCGTGACGTTCGGCGCGATCGCCCACAGCTGGGCAATGCGCTGTCACGGGCCGAACAGTACCTCAGCCTGGCCGGGCTCGCCGCGGTCCTGCTGGCCGGGGTGGCGGTGGCCATGGCCACGCGGCGTTACGTCGAGCGCCATCTGGACACCGCGGCGCTGCTGCGCTGCTTCGGCGCTCCCAGCGTCAACTGACCCAGCTGTTTGCCCTGCAGCTGCTGTGGCTCGCCCTGGCTGCCTCCCTGGTGGGGGCGCTGCTGGGACTGGTCGGCCAGGCCGGGCTGCTGTGGTTGCTCACCGCCTTCCTGCCCATGGAGCTGCCGCCCCCCGGCCCGTTGCCGCTGTTGCTGGGTGTATTGACGGCGCTGGCGGTGCTGGTCGGCTTCGCCGGTCCGACGCTGCTGCGCCTCAAGCGTGTCAGCGCGCTCAAGGTGCTGCGTCGCGAGCTCGACCCGCTGCCCGCTTCGGCGTGGCTGGTGGTGGGCGTGGCCAGCCTGGTCTTCGGCGGCTTGCTGTGGCTCTATTCCGGCGATCCGCAGCTGGCCTTCGGCCTGCTGGTGGGCGGCCTGGTGATGCTGGTGCTGCTGTGGGGGCTGGGTTGGCTGCTGCTCTCCCTGCTGCTGCACCTGATGGGGAGGGTGCCAGCGACAGCCGGCGGCAAGCGTCAGGCCCTGCGCCTGGGGGCGCGCCAGCTGGCGCGTCGCCGTAGCGCCAGCCTGGGCCAGCTGCTGGCCTTCTCGGTGACCTTTGCCGCCATGGCGATGATCGCCCTGGTGCGCGGCGACCTGCTGAGCACCTGGCAGGACCAGTTGCCCGAGGACACGCCGAATTACTTCGCCATCAACATCCAGCCCGGCGAGCGCGACGCCTTCATCGACACCCTGGATGATGCCGTGGACGAGCGCACGACCCTCTACCCGATGGTGCGCGGACGCATCACGGCGATCAACGACCAGGTCCCGCGTGAGGCGGTGCCGGCCGACGCCCGCGGCGACGGCTCCCTGCGCCGGGAACTTAACCTCACCTGGCGTGAAACGCTGCCGGTGGGCAATCGCCTGGTGGCCGGCCAATGGTTCGACCGCTCGCCAACCCACGCCGAAGGCGGGTGCCCATCTCGATCGAGGACGGCCTGGCCGAGCGGCTGGGGCTGGGGCTGGGCGATGCCATGACCTTCACCATCGGCGGCGAGGAGATCGTCGGCGAGATCACCAGCCTGCGCGACCTGGATTGGGACAGCTTCCGCCCCAACTTCTTCGTCATCTTCCCGCCGGATGTGCTGGAGGGGTTCGGTCATAGCTATATCACCGCTTTCCACCTCGACCGCGAGCGCGACGACATCAGCAGGGCGCTGGTTCGCGAGTTCCCCGGCGTCTCGCTACTCAACGTCGAGGCGATCCTCGGCCAGGTGCGCGAGCTGTTGACCCAGGTGACCCGGGCGGTGGAATTCGTGCTCGGCTTCGTGTTGCTGGCCGGTGTCAGCGTGCTCTATGCCGCGCTGACTGCCAGCCGTCCGACCCGAGCCCACGAGAGTGGCCTGCTGCGTGTCTTCGGCGCCGGTGATCGCCTGATCTCGCGGGTGCAGGGGGCCGAGTTCGCGATCCTGGGTTTCGCCAGCGGGCTGATGGGGGCGCTGCTGGCAGAGCTGGCCGCGGCGGGGATCTACCTCGCTGGTTCGACCTGCCGCCGCGCATTCACTGGGGCTTGTGGCTGGTCCTGCCGCTGGGGGGTGCCTTGTTGATCGGCGTGATTGGACATGCGCTGTCACGCAGCGTGCGTCGCAGACGCCAATGGAGAGTCTGGGCCTGCTCGGTGAAGCCTGAAACTAGCCGTTTGGCGGGGCCGGCCGAGTGCCGCGCCCCGCGTTGACCGGGCATTGATTGGCCCCGGTGGCAAGGGAAGTCAATAAGCGCTTTTCTGGTTACACTGTGTAAAGGCGGTGGCTGTCCGGCCGCTGTTTTTTCTTTCACATAGGAGGTGACGTCGATGAATGCACCACGTCCGGGTGCTTCGCGCCTTGGTTCTGCCTGATTTTCGCCACGCTGACGGGGGCGTCCGGCGCGGTCTTCGCCGATGCCGAGCGTCTCGAGACCGAGCTTCGCGCCCTGTTCGGGGGCTACGGCAGCATCGAGATTGGCGATGTCTCTGGTGCCATGCTGCGTTCCCGCGTCACGGCCAAGGACTTCGTCTTCGAGTCAGACGAAGGTGATCGCATACTCATCGACAGCTATGAGGTCAGCGGCGACTACGACAGCCCCGATGAGGTCACCCTGAAAGGGGTGCGCATCGAGGACAGCCTGACCGAGCTGATGCTGATGAGCGCAGAGAAGATCGTGCTTGGCAAGCCTTCGCGAGCGGTCTTTCCCCTGGACGACAGCCTGGCGCCGGAAGAACTGCGGCTCGGCAGCCTGGCGATCGATGGCATCGTGATCGACATGGCCTCGGACATGGCCGAGGACCTCTTTTATGGCACGCCGTTCACCAGCAGCCAGGGTCGCATGACCATCGAACAGGTTCGCGGCCAGTCGCTGGCCCATGACGGCATTGGCATGCTGGAGCTCACCGGGGTGGCGGGCTCGGGTGAAGACTTCGATGAGTTCGGCTCCGGCTCCTTCACCCTGGGCTCCCTGCGCTTCGAAGGGCTGACCGGGCTGGATGTGGATGGTGAGGAGCAACTGGAATCGATGGTGCTGCGTGACTTCGAGATCGACTCCGACCGGTTGATCGGCAGCCTGTCGCTGCTGGATTTCGATGGTGATTTTTCCGATGGCGAGGGTGGGGTGCGCCTCGAAGGCTTCCATATGAACCTGGCCCGCATGATCGAAATGGCCCCGGAGGAGGAGCGGACCCAGCTGCGCATGGTCAGTAACGTGCTGACCGACGGTACCGGTGAGCTGCGTCTCGACGCCGCCTTCCTGGGGAGCTGGAAGGAGGAGGGCGAACACAGTGTCCTGGTCAGCGACAGCCGTATCGAACTGCACGATGCATTACGCCTGATGCTAGATATCAACCTGCCCGTGGTGCTGCCGGCCGGAATGGAGCCCGCCGATGTCTTTGCCGATGCCGGCTCGCTGCAAGCCGCGACCTTGCTGGGAGGAGATCTTCGACTGACGCTTTCCAACCAGGGACTCTTTGGCCGGCTGGCCACCCTGGGGGCGGCCATGGAAGGCGTCACCGAGTCGCAGTACGTCGAGCAGGCGCGCACCCAGGCCCAGGGTTTTGGCATGATGTTCGGCCCCCAGGTTCAGTCGGTCCTGATGGGGCTGGTGGAGCTGCTGGAAGGGGCGGCCGATGAACTCGAAGTCAGTATCGGTCTGCCCTCGGAAAGCACCATGGCCACCTACATGGTTGACCCGCTTGGGCTGCCGGATAAGCTTTCGATGGAGGTGGAAACGCGCTGATGCTGCAGCAGGGCTAAAGCCTGCATGAGAAAAGATGGTGCAGCCCATGACGGCCTTTCATGTGAAAGCGGTCATGGGCTGGGGTATCATTGCGGGCCTAGACTCCCCCGTGATGCGAGGTTTCCCGCCGATGTTCAGCCGTGACATGCAGATTGCCGGTTTCGATGATGTCCTGTTCGATGCGATGCAGAAGGAGGTCGCTCGTCAGGAGGCGCACATCGAGCTGATCGCCTCCGAGAACTATGCCAGCCCTCGTGTGCTGGAGGCCCAGGGCAGCCAACTCACCAACAAGTATGCGGAAGGTTACCCCGGCAAGCGCTACTACGGCGGCTGTGAATACGTCGACATCGTCGAGCAGCTGGCCATCGACTACGCCAAGCAGTTGTTCGATGCCAGCTACGCCAACGTCCAGCCCCACTCCGGCTCCCAGGCCAACAGTGCCGTTTTCCAGGCGCTGGTCAAGCCCGGTGACACGGTGCTGGGCATGAGCCTCGACGCCGGCGGCCACCTGACCCACGGTGCCAAGCCCAACTTCTCCGGCAAGCATTACAATGCGGTGCAATACGGCATCGACGAGAGCGGTCGTATCGATTATGAGGAAGTGGCCAAGCTTGCCCGAGAGCACCAGCCGAAGATGATCATCGCCGGCTTCTCCGCCTACTCCCAGATCATCGACTGGGCCAAGTTCCGCGAGATTGCCGACGAGGTGGGTGCCTTCCTGCTGGTCGACATGGCCCATGTGGCTGGCCTGGTCGCCGCCGGTGTCTACCCGACCCCGCTGCCCCACGCCCACGTGGTCACCACCACCACACACAAGACCCTGCGCGGCCCCCGCGGCGGCCTGATCCTCTCCAGCGAAGGCGACGCCGACATCGAGAAGAAACTGCAGTCCGCGGTCTTCCCGGGCGGCCAGGGTGGCCCGCTGGAGCACGTCATCGCCGCCAAGGCGATCTGCTTCAAGGAGGCCATGGAGCCCGAGTTCAAGACCTACCAGCAGCAGGTGGTCAAGAATGCCCAGGCCATGGCCGGTGTCTTCATCGAGCGTGGCTACGACATCGTGTCCGGCGGTACCGAAGACCATCTCTTCCTGCTGTCGCTGATCAAGCAGGGCCTGACCGGCAAGGATGCCGACGCCGCCCTGGGTCGTGCCCACATCACCGTCAACAAGAATGCCGTACCCGGCGACCCCCAGAGCCCCTTTGTCACCTCAGGCCTGCGCATCGGCACCCCGGCGGTGACCACCCGCGGCTTCGGTGAAGCGGAATGCAGCGAGCTGGCTGGCTGGATCTGCGATATTCTCGACGCCATGGCCAAGGGCGACGACACTGCCGCCCTGGAAACCGAGGTGAAGGGCAAGGTCGAGGGCGTCTGTGCCCGCTTCCCCGTCTATCGCTGAGCCCAAATGACCCGGCGCTAGCCTTGGCAGCGCCAGTGAATCGGCCAGCTGAATCGAAAAGCCCCATTCTGGATGCCCCAGGATGGGGCTTTTCTTGCACTGATGGTGTGCAGGGGGCATGTGCGTGTGGCGCCGCGTCGTTGCCGAGAAGACCGGGCTGCTCCGCAGGCATCGGTCCGGGCCGACCTTGACAGGCTTTGTGCTGGATTGGCACGCCCCATGCAAGTGCTTCATATGCGGAATACGTTCCACTCATCCCGATCGTGCTGGAGCCACCATGTCGATAAAGCCGCTTCTCCCGGACCCCGCCCTGCGGCCGCGCCTGGTCTTCACCGACCTGGACGGCTCCTTGCTCGACCATGATAGTCACCAGTGGCAGCAGGCCAAGCCTTGGCTCATGCGGCTCAAGACCCAGGGAGTACCGGTCATACCGGTCACCTGTCGCACCCGGCAGAGCTCTTGCCACTGCGTGAACAGCTGGGTCTCGGCGATACTCCCTACATTGCCGAGAACGGTAGCGTGGTCGGCTTGCCCCCGGCCTGGCAGCATGCCCATCTGGAGCGTGACTCCTCTGCTACAGAGGGTGTCGCAATGCGCAATCTGGGGCTGGATATTGCATTTATCCGCAAACGAATCTCCATCTGGCGGGAGCGGCTGGGGCTGGCCTTTACCACCCTGGGCGAGATGACCCTGGAAGAGACCATGGCTGTGACCGGGCTGGAGGCGGACGAGGCCCGGTTGGCCCGGATGCGCCTGGGCAGCGAAACCTGGTAGGGAATGGTGATGCCTCGTCACTGGCGTCCTTTGGTGAGGCGCTTCGGGGGGATGGCCTGAACCTGGTCCAGGGTCGACGCTTCTGGCACGTGACCGGCGGCCTCGACAAGGGTGGGGCCGTGACCTGGCTGGTGGATCGCTTCACGTCGCTGCGCGGATGTGAGCCGCTGACCTTGGGGCTTGGCGACGGTCCCAACGATCAGTCGTTGCTGGAAGCGGTGGATCAGGCGGTGGTGATTCGAGGCGGCGAAGTGTCGACCCTGGCCCCGCGTCAACCGACACTCTATCGCAGCCAGGCGGCGGGCACCCTGGGCTGGGTCGAAGGCATCGCCTATTGGTGGGGAGAAGAGTCCCGCGTGACGCCGAAGCGGGAGGTATGCTCCTGAGCGGGTCTTGTCCTACAAGGTTGCGGTTCTCTTTCAACTGACCCTCGATTTCGTCTGCCCTGTCCGCCGTGAGCCACGCCAGGCGCGCTACCTTCCGGTATGCTGGAGGCAAGAAGTCCGCAGACGCGCAAGGATCGAGATTTGATGTCGACATTGACCTTTTTGGGTGCCGTGGGAGAAGTCACCGGATCACGCTATCTTCTCGAAGTGGATGGCAACGACCGGTCCCACAAGCTGTTATTGGAGTGTGGTCTTCATCAGGGCGGGGCTGATGCCGACGAGGCCAACGCCAGGCCGTTCGGCAAGCTGGCACGGGAGCTCGAAGGGGTGGTGATCTCCCACGGCCACCTGGATCACTCGGGGCTGCTGCCCAAGCTGGTGCGCGAAGGCTACAGCGGCCCCATTCACTGTACACGGGGTACCCGCGACCTGCTGGAGATCATGCTGCAGGACGCTGCCTTCATCATGGCCAAGGATGTCGACTGGGAGAACAAGTGGCGCAAGCGCAACGACAAGCCGCTGGTCGAGCCACTCTACGACCTGGATGACGTGGAGCGAACCCTGGCACTCTGCAAGACCTACCGTTATGGCCAGCCTGTGCCCTTGCCCGGCGGGACGACCCTGGTGTTTCGCGATGCCGGCCATATCCTCGGCTCGGCCATCGTCGAGCTATCGGTGCCCTCCGGGGGCCAAACCAAGCGCCTGGTGTTCTCCGGTGACCTGGGCAACCCCAGCTCGGTGCTGATGAAGGATCCCGAGAAGCTATACGACGCCGACCTGGTGTTGATGGAGAGCACCTATGGGGACCGCGACCATCGGCCGTTGGAGGAGACCCTGGAGGAGTTTGCCCAGGTGCTCGAAAAGGCCCACGCCGCCGGCGGCAACGTGCTGATTCCCGCCTTTTCCGTGGGGCGCACCCAGGAGATCCTCTACCACCTCAGCGTGCTCTACCACGAGGGTCGATTGCGTCAGCAAATGGTGTTCCTCGACAGCCCCATGGCGATCAAGGTCACGGAGCTCTACCATCGGGCGCGCAAGGCGCTGGATGCCGAGGACCTCAAGGTACTCAACATCGCCGCCAGCGGCGACACCAGCCAGTATCTGCCGATCTTGCGCATGACTCGCACTGTTGAGGAGTCCATGGCGATCAATCGCATCCACGGAGGAGCGATCATCATTGCCGGTGCCGGCATGTGCAATGGCGGTCGCATCATTCACCACTTCCGCTACAACCTGGAAAAACCCAGTACGCGGCTGGTGATCGTAGGGTTCCAGGCTGCGGGGACTCTCGGCCGCCAGCTCGTCGATGGGGCCGAGAGGGTGCGCGTGCTGGGCCAGGATTTGGCAGTCAAGGCGAAGGTCCACACCATCGGTGGCTTCTCGGCCCACGCCGGCCAGACTCAGTTGATCGGCTGGGCGGGTGCCTTCCGCAACAAACCGCGTATATACCTGGTCCACGGCGAGCCGGGCGCCCAGCAGATGCTCAAGGCCGCCCTGGCCGACAGCGGTATCGAGTCCGAGATACCTGCTTACAGAGACCGTATCGAGCTGTAACGCACGCCGGGGGCCGGCGGGGCAGCCACAACGACTCGCCCTGCCTTCCGAGGAGGCGGCCTGAGTGGCCGCTTTGTCACTTGTCGGCGCCAGCGACCTGGAGCCGTGCCACCACTTCGGCGTGGTCACCTTCGCGCGCCCAATGCAGTGGCGTAGTGCCATCGTCGGCGAGGTGGCGTGGGTTCGCGCCGTGCTCCAGCAGCAGTTCGACCAGCGCCAGGCGGCCACTCCTGGCGGCCCAGGTCAGGCTTGACCATCCTGCCTCGTCATCCACGGCATCAATCCGGGCGCTGGCCTCCAGCAGGGTGCGGCTTGTGGCCTCCCTGCCGTTGACTACCGCCACCATCAGCGCCGTGTAACCCGCCTCATCGCGATGCTCCGGGTCGCGCCCCGCGCCAGCAGCGCCTCGAGCAAGGCCAGGTGGCCGTTGGCAGCGGCCTTCATCAGCGCCGTCCATCCGCAGCCGTCACTGGCATCCACGGGGACACCCTCGTCCAGCATCGCCATGACGGTATCAGTGGCGCCGCGTTCGGCGGCCAGCGTCAGAGCCGTGCGTCCCAGCGGGTCCACCGTCGGTATTTCGGGCGCCATCAGTCGAGGCGTCACGACGAACGCTGCGATGATTGCCAGCGCCAGAAGGGCGCCGGTCAGCATCGGGTAGCGGCGATAGGGGAGGGTGGTCCAGCGCCAGAGTATTGACATGGGTAGGCTCCATTAGGGTGAGGCAGGGCGGCATGATGCCGGCTCACGGCAATACCTCGAGTGCGACTTGTTGTCCCGGAAGCTTACTCTTGCCTTTTAAAAATTGATTTGCATCAAGGTGCGTCGACTTGTCCCATGCGGATTTTCCCGTAGTAGACTAGGCTTCTCTGACTGCGGTAATTGTTATTTGCTTAGAGTAACAGGTTATTAAAATGGCCTGCCCGGCCACGGACAAGTGCACTGAATCACACTAGCCATTAATCACTGCAGAAGAGGTAATCCAATGAGCATCAAGACAACCCTGACCCTGGCTGCTGCAGCCGCCGCCATCGGCCTCTTCGGTGCGGCCCTGGCCGATAGCCATGGTGACGACCATGCCTACGCCGACAAGGCCCTGTTCATCGTGACCAGCGGCTCCCTGGAGACCCAGGGCATGGCGATGATCCTGGCCAACGCCATGCGCGAGCAGGGCACCACCCCGCACATTCTGCTCTGCGACGCCGCCGGCGACCTGGCGGTGGAGGGCTACAGCAGCGAGGGCATCAACACTCCGCCTGGGCACCCCATGGAGCAGATCACCCCGGAAGGCCTGCTGCAGATGATGATGGGCGAAGGAGCAGGTGTGGATGTCTGCGCCATCTATCTGCCCAACAGCGACCATGGTGAAGACGACCTGCGTGAGGGCGTGGGTGTTGCCGCTCCCGGACCCATGGCCGAGATGATGCGCGACCCGAAGATTCCTGTTTACAGCTTCTGAATCCACTCGCCCCTGAAGTGGATGCCGGCTGCCCTATGGGAATCGGTGCGCTGCTATCAGGGGTTGAAGGAGAGTCACCATGGACATGAAAAGCAACGTGGGCGGTGCCGACAAGATCGCCCGCATCGTCATCGGCGCACTGCTGATTGTTTTGGCGTTAGCCGGCGTCATCGGCGCCTGGGGCTGGGTCGGTGTGCTGCCGCTGGCCACCGGGCTGTTCAACTTCTGTCCGGCCTACCGGCTCCTGGGCATCAATACCTGCAAACTGAGGAAGTAGATCTCAGCAGGGCAACTGCCCGCTTGCAAGATGGCGCTATCGCTCCTTGGCGGTGGCGCCATTTCTTTTTCCGCTGGTGTTTGGCTTTTCTATCGTGACCATCGTCAAGTTCAATTGGTCATTATATCTCCAAAATGAATAACATTATAACCGTAATAAGGGTGAAGCTTGCTCACCCCCCCCACCCCTGAAGGAGAACGATGATGGAAACCCAGACTCAGCAGCCTGCCATGCCCCAGCTCAATCGTCCTGCACCGGACTTCATTGCCAAGACGACCCATGGCGAGAAGTCCCTTGCCGACTACAAGGGCAAGTGGCTGGTATTGTTCGCCCACCCCTCTGACTTTACGCCGGTGTGCACCACCGAGTTCTCGGCCTTCGCTACCCGGGCCGATCAGTTCAAGGAGCTCAACACTGAACTGCTGGGCCTGTCCATCGACAGCATCCATGCCCACATTGCCTGGACTCGTAGCATCAAGCAGAATTTCGGTGTCGAGATTCCCTTCCCGATCATCGCCGACCTGAACATGAAGGTGGCCAATGCCTACGGCATGATCCAGCCTGGCGCCAGCGATACTGCCGCAGTGCGCGCCACCTTCGTGATCGACCCGGAGGGTGTGCTGCGGGCCATGCTCTACTATCCGATGACAAACGGGCGCTCGGTCGACGAGATCCTGCGCCTGGTCAAGTCCCTGCAGACCAGCGATGAACACGGCGTCGCCACTCCCGAGGCGTGGCAGCCGGGCGAGGCCGTCATCGTGCCGCCGCCGCACACCGATGCCGACGCCGAGGCACGCAAGGATCAGGGGTATGAGTACACCGACTGGTACTTCTGCAAGAAGGCCCTGTAAATCCAGCACCATTCGGCCCCGGCTGCCGGCCGGGGCCATCTGGCCAAAAGCGACGAGCTCGACGTAAGGAGGCCGATATGAAAACCTTTTCCCTTTCCCGCAGTGCCGGTGTCGGCAGCCCCGACGTGGCAGGCTTCTTCGACCCGCGCACCTTTAGTGTCCAGTACGTTGTTAGCGACCCTGCGACCGGAAAGTGCGCCATTATCGACCCGGTGTACGACTTCGACGAGAAGTCCGGCGCCACTGCCAGCTATCATGCCGATGAACTGCTCGCCTACGTGGAACAGCAGGGGCTCGAGGTGCAGTGGGTCCTGGATACCCACCCCCACGCGGATCATTTTTCCGCAGCACGATATTTGAAGGCAAAGACCGGGGCGCCTACCGCCATCGGCGAGAAGGTGATCGAAGTCCAGAAACTGTGGAAAAAGATCTATCACTGGCCTGATTTTCCTGCCGATGGTTCCCAGTGGGACCGTCTGTTCGCCGACGGCGACACTTTCCGCATCGGTGAGCTGGAGGGGCGGGTGATGTTGTCGCCGGGCCACACACTAGCTTCCATCACCTATGTGATAGGCGATGCCGCGTTCATTCACGACACAATCTTCCAGCCGGACTTCGGGACGGCACGTGCCGACTTTCCCGGCGGGAATGCTCACCAGCTCTGGCGCTCCATCCAGGCGATCCTGGCGCTGCCAGACGACACTCGCCTGTTCACCGGTCATGACTATATGCCGGATGGGCGCGAGCCTGAATGGGAGAGCAGCGTGCGCGAGCAACGCAACAGCAACCCCCATCTGGCAGGCGTTGACGAGGCGGACTATGTCGCAATGCGTGACCGGCGCGACAGCGAGCTGCCGATGCCCAAGTTGATCCTGCATTCCTTGCAGATCAACACCCGAGGCGGGCAGCTACCCGAGCCTGAGGCCAATGGCAGGCGCTATCTGAAGATTCCGCTGGATGCCCTTGAGGGCGCCGCCTGGGAATGAGGCGGTGATTGGAAGGTGTTATATATCCAAATAATCTATTCTTAGAACTTGTTTTCGGCTATGCTGTAGCCATATCCGGAAGCAACGACACCAACGGAGGCCGCTTCCCATGTCCAAGACGAACGCGTCCCGACCCATCGTGACCCATTTCTTCGATGAGCCCACCAACACCTTCAGCTATGTGGTGCAGGATCCCGAGAGTCAAGCCTGTGCGATTCTCGACTCGGTACTCGACTTCGACTACGCCGCCGGGCGCACCGATGTTCGCTCTGCCGATGAGGTCATCGCCTTCATTCAGCGCGAGGGGCTGACCGTCGAGTGGATTCTGGAAACCCATGTCCACGCCGACCACCTCTCTGCGGCGCCCTACCTGCACGAGCGGTTGGGTGGCAAGACCGGCATCGGCGCCAACATCACCGTCGTTCAGGATGTCTTCGGCAAGGCCTTCAATGCCGGCACCGAGTTCGCTCGCGACGGTAGCCAGTTTGACCGCCTTTTCGAGGAGGGCGACACCTTTGCCATCGGCAACCTGGAAGGTCACGTGTTGCACACGCCAGGCCACACACCGGCCTGCCTGACCTACGTGATCGGCGATGCCGCCTTCGTCGGCGACACGCTGTTCATGCCCGACTACGGCACCGCACGCTGCGATTTCCCGGGCGGTGATGCGCGCACCCTCTATCGCTCCATCCAGAAGGTGCTGGCCCTGCCGGGCGAGACCCGCATCTTCCTCTGCCATGACTACAAGGCGCCGGACCGGGAGGAGTACCAGCACGAGACCAGCGTAGCCGAGCAGCTCGCTCACAACGTGCACGTGCATGAGGGCATCAGCGAGGAGGAGTTCGTCAGGATGCGAACCGAGCGCGACGCCACCCTGGACATGCCGCGGCTGATCCTGCCCTCGGTGCAGGTGAACATGCGCGCCGGCCACATGCCGCCGGCCGAGGACAACGGCCAGGTCTACCTCAAGGTACCGATCAACAAGTTTTGAGGCCCATCTTCAAGGAGAGTGCTCATGCAGATTCATCAGCTTGAACCCGGCTTCGCCATTACCGACGCCGTGACCCCGGCCGACCTCGACGAGGTCGCCCGTCGCGGCTTTCGTGCGGTGATCTGCAACCGCCGACCGGGAGAGGCCGATGACCACCCGGATGACCGGGCGCTGAGCGAGAGGGCCGCCGAGCTGGGTCTCGAGTGGCGCTGTATCCCGGTCACCCCGGGCGAGTATGGCGAGGCCGACATCGAAGCCTTCGGCGAGGCGCTGGAGAGCTTGCCTTCGCCCATCCTGGCCTTCTGCAAGACCGGCAAGCGTGCCATTCACCTCTGGGCCCATGCCCGCAGCCAGGGGGAGAGCTGCGATATTCCTGCGCTGCTGGCCGCGGCGCGCGCCGCGGGTCATGACCTGGAGGAGCGACGCCCGCTGCTGGAAGCTGCCGGGAAACGCTGAGCGATGAACCCCAAGCGCTACCTGCCCATCCTGCAGTGGCTGCCCGGTTATGGCCGCGCCACCCTGGGGAGCGACCTGCTGGCGGCGGTGATCGTCACCATCATGCTGATCCCGCAGTCGCTGGCCTATGCGATGCTGGCCGGGCTGCCGCCGGAGGTGGGGCTCTATGCCAGCATCGCCCCGCTGGTGGTCTATGCGGTTTTCGGCACCAGTCGCACCCTGGCGGTGGGGCCGGTGGCGGTGGTCTCGCTGATGACCGCGGCGGCAGTGGGGCAGGTGGCGCCCCAGGGGACGCCGGAGTACCTGGGGGCCGCCCTGGTGCTGGCACTGATGTCGGGGCTGATTCTCACCCTGATGGGGGTGGCGCGGCTTGGCTTCCTGGCCAACTTTCTCAGCCACCCGGTGATCTCGGGTTTTATCACCGCCACCGGCCTGATCATCGCCGCCGGCCAGCTCAAGCACGTGCTGGGGGTGCAGGCCGCCGGCCACAACCTGCTGGAGCTGGGAGCGAGCCTGGCCACCAGCCTGGGCGGGGTGAATGCGCCGACCCTGGCGATCGGTGTCGGGGTGCTGGCCTTTCTCTACGCCGCACGGCGCTGGCTCAAGGGCGGGCTGGTCAAGCTCGGCGTGCCGGCACGGCCGGCGGACATGCTGACCAAGGCCGCGCCGATTCTCGCCGTGGCGGTGACCACGCTGACCACCTGGTGGCTGGGGCTGGACGAACTCGGCGTCGCGTGGTGGGCGAGGTGCCGGCGGGCCTGCCACCGCTGACCCTGCCCGGCTTCGACAGCGGGCTGTGGAGCCAGCTCTTCGTGGCGGCCCTGCTGATCAGCGTCATCGGCTTCGTCGAGTCGGTGTCGGTGGGCCAGACGCTCGCCGCCAAGCGTCGCCAACGCATCGACCCGGACCAGGAGCTGGTAGGGCTTGGCACGTCTAACATTGCCGCATCGTTCACCGGCGGCATGCCGGTCACCGGTGGCTTCGCTCGCTCGGTGGTCAATTTCGATGCCGGCGCCGAGACACCGGCGGCGGGAGCCTTCACCGCCGTGGGCATTGCCGCCGCGGCGCTGCTGTTGACCCCGCTGATCGCCTACCTGCCCATCGCCACCCTGGCTGCCACCATCATCGTGGCGGTGCTGTCCCTGGTGGACATCGCTGCCATCAAGCGCACCTGGCCTATTCACGCTGCGATGCCGCGGCCATGCTGGCCACCATCCTGATCACATTGGGGCATGGGGTCGAGAGCGGCATCCTGGCCGGGGTGACCCTGTCGCTGGCGCTGCATCTCTACTACACCAGCCGACCCCACAGTGCGGTCGTGGGGCGGGTGCCGGGCACCGAGCATTTCCGCAATGTGCAGCGTCATGCGGTGGAGACCGACGAGCGGCTGGCCATCCTGCGTGTCGACGAGAGCCTCTACTTCGCCAACGCCCGTTACCTGGAAGACACCGTGATGGCGCTGGCGGCGCGGCAGCCGGGTATTCAGCATATCGTGCTGGCCTGCCAGGCAGTCAATGTCATCGATGCCTCGGCGCTGGAGAGCCTCGAGGTCATCAACGCCCGGCTCAAGGATGCTGGCGTGACGCTGCATCTCGCAGAGGTCAAGGGGCCGGTAATGGACCGCCTGTACAACACCGATTTCTGTCGTGAACTGACCGGGCAGGTGTATCTGAGCACCTATGACGCCTGGCAAACGCTACACGGTGACGGGGGAGAGCGGGGGACCGTTTGCGGCAAGCCGGCTGATCGACACGCATCGGCCTGAAGCGCTCGTTTCTGAATGGAAACACTAC
>NZ_AZQX01000078.1:0-9201 GCF_000568385.1 Halomonas sp. BC04 | reverse complement strand
CACGCCATCCAGATAGTCGTCATGGCGTATCGGATAGTTGATGATCGTATCCCACTCATGCTGGCTGAGGCGGTCTTCCAGCGCCTTGTCGAAGAGTTCGAGCAGTTGCTCGGGCTCCGTGCGATAGCGTGCAGTACGCGAAAACAGCAGAATCAGCAACATGCCGCCAATGATCAGCGTGCAGACGGCGAAGATGAGTAGATAAAGGGCCATGCAGTTGCTCGCACCGGTAGACGTCGGGGTCGCAGCAGAAGAGGGTCGATCGGCATTGCCGATGTTGCCTGGTGAGGATGGACAGTATGCCTGCGGCGAACTGGAGCGGGTGAAGGGAATCGAACCCTCGTCTTAAGCTTGGGAAGCTTCTGCTCTACCATTGAGCTACACCCGCTGTCCGTGTTTCGATAGTAAACTCAATGCCTTATGTGGCGCAAGCGCTCTCTCTGTTTTGCCGACTCTGCTTTCCTAAGTGGTTGTTTTGTCGCTCAGGAGATGGGGTGACGAGAAGCCTTGCCTACAGGAAGCCCCGGGTGGCACTCAAGACCAAAGCGGTTGGCAAGAAAAATCTGAGTCGCCAGAGAACTTTTGTCGATTGTGCTGTCTGATCTAGTACAGACAGCAGCGCGATGGCAGTCGCTAACACTGTTGCTCTGGCTCGCAGTTTCGATCTTGCCGCCCATGTTCGCATGTGGCGGCTTTCTTTTGCGCCGGATCTGCGTTGTTTTGCCTTCGCATCAAGGGGCTGGCCAATGGGACGGGGATGGTGGCACTGCGCCCGGTGGTCTCCGGGTGCAGTGCCAGGCTGGATAAGGGCCTATCTACTTGTGCCTCATGCGCACGATGGCAGTCAGGACATCGCGTCGAGTGACGATGCCGACCAGTCGCTCCTGCTCGACAACCGGATAGACCTTGGGCTTGTTTCCGAGCATCTCCTGGGCAAGATCGGTGATGCTCTTGTTGGGGGAGACCGACAGGACCTCGTTGCGCATCAGATCCCCGACCAGCGGCGGCTCATCATTGAGATAGGCGCTCTCGAGAACCTTACCCATGACATCCTGTTCGGATATGAAGCCGATCAGATGGTCGCTCTTGTCGACCACGGGAACGCCCGGTAGCCGATGCAAGGCCAGGCCTTCAGCCAGGGTAGTCACGGAGGTGTTGGCGGTGACCCGATAGCAGTCCCGGGACATGATATCGCGAACGATGGTGGGAGCCTTGGTGGGCATGGGCATCTCCTTGGCCGGTGGCACTGGACTGGTTATGTAACCATCATAGACGAGAGCAGCCCGGGTCTGGCCATAGGGCATAAACACTTTTTCCAACGTTGATGTGATCCTGGCCCGGAACATGGAGCCCAGGCCATGACTCCAATACCGTACCCGTATGCCACCTTCGAGGCCGGCTATTCATACCGTCGTGCCGCCTTACCAGAGGAGAATGTCATGGATGCCCGGGAGTATCTGGCCAGGAAAGGCATTGGCCAGGGGCGAGAAGAAGAGCGCCCCAATACGCTGGAAGAGAAGGCGTGGGAGCGAGCCCGCGGTGCCGGCTATCGTCAGCCGCATGCCGGTACGCCTCATGACTGGGAGGACTGGGAGCGCTATCACGATGACTTGGCCGAGGGTGCCGAGGCCATAGAGCAGAAGATCGACCATGATGCCCACCGTCAGCTGTCCGAGCGGGAGTCGCGTGATGCGGTCCAGTCTTTTACTCCGCCGGATCCCGGCCATTCGCATCTCGACACGTCACCTCCACCGCAGGATTCGGCCTTGGCCGAATCCTCGATGCTTCGCGTCGCCCTGAAGGTGGCGGCGGTAGTGATGCCGCCTCTGGCGGTGGGGCTCTCCCATGGTGGCAGGCGGCGTGTCGCGGTGAGCCTGCTGTTGACCCTGCTGGGCTGGGCGCCCGGTGTGATCCATGCCTTCATGTGGCTGAGGCGCGCCCCAGTCTGACGTCCCTGGCCTTTCTCCATGCCCGCACTGCCTTCTTTCGCTTTTTTCATTTGCTCATTCATGTGCCTTTATGAGTAAAAAAGCGCCAGAAATGTTCGGAAGCGAAAGGTTTTAGACGAAACCAACATGCTTTGCAGGCTGCTTCTCTTTCCCCATCAATGTCTTAACGGCAGGTTGGAAAGTCACTCTGTTCGGCCTAGACGAAGGTCTAAATCGAAAAATGCTCTTGGCCGTTGCCCGGACTTGGGACCTGCGCTAGTCTCGCTATCGAAATCGAACATTTTTGGTCAGGAATGATTGAAAGCGAACATTTGGGCGCGTCGAGCGCAGCCTCTTTTGCCGAACCGACCCAGAACAATAACCAGGGCGAAGTGTATGTCTTCCTATCTTCTCTCCATCGATCAGGGAACCACCAGCTCCAGGGCGATTCTTTTCGACCGTGAGTTTCGCCTGGTCGCCATCTCCCAGCAGGAACTCGCTCAGTCCTTTCCTGCAGACGGATGGGTCGAGCACGACCCGGAGTCGATCTGGGAATCGGTGCTGTTCATCTGTCGTGATGTCCTGAGGAGAGGCGGTATCCAGGCTGGCGATCTCGCTGGCGTCGGCATCACCAATCAGCGTGAATCCACGCTGGTCTGGGATCGTGCCACTGGTGTACCGATCCATCCGGTGATCGTCTGGCAGGATAGGCGAACCGTGCTGCAGTGCGAAAGCCTGAACGCTGCCGGCTACGCAGCAGACGTTCAGGCACGTACCGGTCTATTGATCGACCCCTATTTTTCCGCCACCAAACTGGCCTGGATTCTTGACTCAGTCCCTGGCGCGCGTGAGCGGGCCAAACGCGGTGAGCTGGCCTTTGGCACCATCGATACCTTCCTGATCTGGCGATTGACCGGCGGCAGGCAGCATCTCACCGATGCGACCAATGCATCGCGCACTTTGCTCTTCAATATCCATACCCAGGAGTGGGATGAAAGGCTGCTCGAGCTGTTTGAGATTCCCGCCACAGTGCTACCCGAAGTCAAGGACTCCAGTGATGACTTCGGCTTGGTTGACGCAAAATTTTTCGGTTGCGAAGTGCCGATAGCCGGCGTGGCAGGCGACCAGCATGCCGCTCTGGTTGGCCAGGCATGTTTCGAGCCGGGAATGGCCAAGAGTACCTATGGTACTGGCTGCTTCATGATGCTCAATACCGGCGAGCAAGCAGTCGTTTCAAATAACCGTTTATTGACCACACTTGCCTATCGACTCAAGGGTCGGCCTACCTATGCCATTGAGGGAAGTATCTTCGTGGCTGGTGCGACCGTGCAGTGGCTCCGGGACGGTCTGCAATTGTTCAAGGATGTCGCCGAGACCGAGCGGCTTGCCCACCAGACCCGTGCAGGGCACAGCGTCTATCTGGTTCCGGCCTTTACCGGACTGGGTGCGCCCCACTGGGACCCGCGTGCTCGCGGTGCCATTTTCGGCCTGACCCGGGATACGGGAATTGCCGAGATCGTTGCAGCGGGCCTGCAGTCGGTCTGCTTCCAGTCCCGTGACCTGCATGTATGCATGGGGCAGGACATTTCCCTGGGCAAGGGGCGGTTGAGGGTGGATGGCGGAATGGTATGCAACAGCTGGTTGATGCAATTCCTGGCCGACATGCTCGGGCAGGAAGTGGACAGGCCGGCTGTCCTCGAGACAACGGCCCTGGGCGCAGCGTACCTAGCCGCGCTGGGGGTGGGGTGGTATCGCTCACTGGATGAGCTGGCTGCACTGTGGCAATGCGAGCGGACTTTCACGCCGAGCATGACCTCTGCCGAGCGGGAATCGCTCTACGACGGTTGGCAAAGTGCCGTGCGACGTGTGAGGAGTGATCTCGGCGAGCCCGTGCTGGCTTGAGGCCTGAGCCTGCCTGGCAGGCCAGATGCTTAGCGGTCATCGCGCAGCGTGTGATGACTAACAATCCGAAATAACAACGATGACAGCGAGTTCAGCATGTCACTGATCCTGGAAAACGTCGATCACGTGGTCAACGGGGCCACACACATCGAAAGCGTCAATCTGGAGCTGGCGCCAGGCTCGTTCAATGTCCTGCTGGGAAGAACCCTGGCCGGCAAGACGACCCTCATGCGAATCATGGCCGGACTGGATACGCCCACTCGAGGACGAATACTGATGAACGGGGAGGACGTTACCCGAAAGTCGGTACGTCGGCGCAATGTCTCGATGGTCTACCAGCAGTTCATCAACTATCCAAGCCTAACCGTCTTTGAAAACATTGCATCGCCACTGAGGTTGGCCCGTGTACCGAAGGACGAGGTCAAGCGCAGGGTCCTGGAAACGGCAAAGATGCTGCATATCGAGCCTCTGCTCGACCGCTACCCACAGGAACTGTCGGGAGGCCAGCAGCAGCGCACCGCCATGGGACGGGCCCTGGTCAAGGATGCGGACCTGATCCTGTTCGATGAGCCATTGGTCAACCTGGACTACAAGTTGCGCGAGGAGTTTCGCGAGGAGCTCAGGGAGCTCTTCAAGACACGTAACTGTATTGCCGTCTATGCGACCACCGAGCCCAACGAGGCACTGGCACTGGGCGGATATACCGCAGTTCTGCATGAAGGCAGGCTGCTGCAGTATGGCCGTACCGATGATGTCTATCATCGCCCGAAGGATATCCTCTCCGCCGAGATGTTCTCTGAGCCACCCATCAATATCGTGCCGGCAATGGTATCAGGATCGGAAGTGACGTTCGATCGAAGCATTCATTTTCCATTGAGCAAGGACCTCGGGGCCTTATCGCCAGGACAATATCACTTTGGTGTAAGAGCATCGCATATCGGGTTGCAGCGACAAGCGGAAGACGACCTTGAACTCGAAGTCAAAGTTGATATTGCCGAAATTAGCGGGTCTGAGACCTTTCTGCATGTGCACAATGATCTTTTCAAGCTGATCTTGCACCTACCTGGCATCTATGATTTTAGAGTTGATGAGTCGATAAAGGTCTATTTTCCGACTCACAAGATCTATGCCTTTGACAGGAGTGGTGGCGTCGTCCACATCCCTTCGCGGCCAGGAGTGCAGTGAGATGGCACAAATAAAATTGAATGCCTTGGCGCATAGCTACGTACCCGACCCGGCCGGACCGGAAGATTATGCCATTCGCCAAATGAGCCATGTCTGGCATCAAGGCGGAGCTATGCGCTCCTTGGCCCTTCCGGTTGTGGAAAGTCCACGCTGCTTAATATTATTTCCGGGTTACTGCAACCGTCCGATGGCGATGTCATTTTCGATAATGTAATCGTCAATGATCTGCCACCGGAAGAGCGAAACATTGCTCAGGTTTTCCAGTTTCCGGTAATCTACGACACCATGACGGTTTTTGACAACCTGGCTTTCCCCCTGCGAAATATAAGGACGCCAACGGACAAGATAAAGCAGCGCGTCGAAGAGGTGGCGGATATTCTCGATCTCACCTCACTGCTCAAGCGCAAGGCAAAGAACCTGACCGCGGATGAGAAACAGAAGGTGTCGATGGGGCGCGGGCTGGTTCGCGATGATGTTTCCGCCATTCTCTTCGATGAGCCCTTGACGGTCATCGATCCTCAGCTCAAGTGGAAGCTAAGACGCAAACTCAAGGAGATCCACGAGAAATTCAATATCACCATGATCTATGTGACACATGATCAGCTGGAAGCTTCCACCTTCGCCGACAAGATCGCCGTGATGTATGAAGGTCAGGTGGTGCAGTTCGGTACGCCAAGAGAGCTTTTTGAAGTGCCGGCACACACTTTCGTTGGCTACTTCATCGGCAGCCCGGGAATGAATTTTCTCGATGTGACGCTTTCGGGGGCGGGCGCGGCTGTGGGAGAGATTCCAATTGTGCTGAGCAGGCCATACTTGGATGCCATGAAGCGTGCCGGATCGAAAAATTTAAAGCTGGGTATTCGTCCTGAATTTGTCGAAGTCAGAGGGAGTCCGAGTGAACACTCCTTCGAAGTCAAGGTTGGTGATATTCAGGATCTTGGCACTTATTCCATTCTTTCATTCCAGTTTGGTGATGCCTGGATGAAGGCGCGCCTTGACGAAGGCCATGCCATTAACGGAAATCGTGCTCACGTCAGTTTCCCGGAAGAGGCTCTGGGCCTGTACGTTGATGAGTATCGCGTGGAGGTAGGGTAGATGAATAAGGTGCACAATAACAAGGCATGGTTCCTCATTCTGCCGATGCTCCTGTTGGTGGCTTTTTCCGCCATCATACCGCTGATGACGGTGGTCAATTACTCCGTGCAGGATGTATTTGATGCGAATACCCGATTCTTTACCGGAACGGAGTGGTTTCAGACCATGCTCAATGATCCGGCATTGCAATCAGCCTTGTTTCGACAGTTTGCTTTCTCCTTTACCATACTGGCCATACAAGTGCCACTAGGTATCGGTATCGCCCTGATGATGCCGAAGCGAGGTTGGCAGGCATCTGCGGTCCTCATCCTTATCACACTCCCACTACTGATACCCTGGAACGTGGTCGGTAGTATCTGGCAGATATTCACGCGTGGTGACATTGGCCTGATGGGTTGGGGGCTGCGTGAATTGGGCTATAACTACAACATTACCCGTAGTCCTGTTGATGCATGGGCGACTATCATTCTCATGGATGTCTGGCACTGGACTCCGCTGATTGCACTGCTCTGCTATAGCGGTCTTCGCTCCATTCCCGAGGCCTACTACCAAGCAGCACGTATCGACAGGGCATCGAAATGGGCTGTGTTCCGCTATATCCAGCTCCCGAAGCTTACCAATGTCCTGGTAATCGGTATTCTGCTGCGTTTCATGCACTCCTTCATGATCTATGCCGAACCCTTCGTGCTGACCGGTGGAGGACCGGGTAGCTCGACAACTTTCCTGAGCCAATCATTGACAACAATGGCGATTGGACAGCAGGACCTGGGCCCGTCGGCAGCATTTTCACTAATTTATTTCCTGATCATTCTGCTGGTCTGCTGGGTTTTCTATACCGCTATCATGAATATGCAGAAAGAAAACGTAAAAGGAGGGTACTGACATGACACATGACGCCACAACACGTCAGGTTGCCATGCCAGGCGAAACGGCCGGGGTGTCGGCGCCCAGTGCCTCCCTTTCCGCAAGTGGTTCGGTGAATACTGATGCCGTCGATCCGTCGAAGTACACGCGGGCAGTAGCCAAAAGCAGGGGGCCGGCAGTTAAGCGTTCACGTTTTTTGCTGTTGACATATCTATTTCTGATGATCTTGCCGATCTACTGGCTGATCAATATGTCACTCCAGACAAATGCTGAGATTCTTGGCGCACTATCATTCTGGCCGCAGAATCTTACGTTTGATAATTATATAAGAATATTTACAGACTCCAACTGGTACATGGGCTACGTCAATTCCCTTGCCTACGTACTGATGAATATGCTGATTAGTATTTCGGTGGCACTGCCGGCAGCCTATGCCTTCAGTCGCTTCCGTTTCATTGGTGACAAGCACCTGTTCTTCTGGCTGCTGACCAATCTGATGGCGCCGCCCGCTGTATTCCTGCTGCCCTATTTTCAGCTCTATTACTCGGTTGGCCTTTTTGACACACATATTGCAGTGGCATTGGCGCATTGCCTTTTCAATATTCCCTTGGCGATCTGGATACTGGAAGGTTTCATGAGCAGTGTGCCCAAGGAAGTCGATGAAACGGCCTATATAGATGGGTACAGCTTCCCGGCTTTCTTCGTCAAGATATTCATTCCCATGATCCGTTCGGGAATCGGGGTTACGCTGTTCTTCCTGTTCATGTTTTCCTGGGTTGAGCTGCTGCTTTCACGCACGCTGACAGCGACCAATGCACAGCCCATTGCGTCCATCATGACCAGGACATCGACAGCGTCAGGTATTGATTGGGGTACGTTGGCTGCAGCCGGCGTGCTAACCATATTGCCCGGTATTGTCGTCGTCTATTTCGTACGTAACCATATCGCCAAGGGCTTTGCCCTGGGCCGTACCTGAGCGGGAGGGTTCGAAGATGTCCTGGATGGTCTGGACGGTACCTACGGCAATTTTTTTCTCTACCATTGGCGCCATGCTGGCGGGAATGACGGTATGGGAGGTGGTATCACCCTCGATTGAAAGAAAGGGGTTCCTACCGATTTCTACCACCCGAGGGGATCGCTTATTCATCGGTTTGCTATCCGCCGCTTATATCCATCTGGCTGTGGTTGGCTTTACCGATATTTCGATTTGGTTTGCTCTGGCGGCTTCCATTCTATGGTTGCTGGTGCTGATGCGCTGGGGCTGAATCAAGGTGGCAAGGATGAATAATTACGTTATGGAAGACGACAACAAGCAAATGAGGTCCACATGAAAAACAACAGGATAAAACTGACGGTGCTGGCAGGTAGCCTGATGCTTGCATCCGCTAGTCTGTACGCCGACTCCCACGATGCCAGAGCCATCGCCGAGCGCCTGGTTGATGAGCACTTCCAGAACTCGACGCTGTCCCGGGAGGAGCAGATTGAGGAACTGCTGTGGTTTGCCAAAGCCGCCGAGCAGTTCCGCGGCATGGAGATCAACACCGTCGCCGAGGGTCTGACTACCCACGTCTGGGAGCGCGATGTGCTGGCCCCGGCCTTCGAAGAGCTCACCGGCATCAGCGTGACGCACAACATCATTGGAGAAGGTGATCTCGTCGATAACATGCAGACCCAGATGCAGACGGGTCGCAACATTTATGACGGTTTCATCAACGACTCCGATGCCATCGGCACACACATTCGTTACGGGACCACCATCAATCTTTCAGAAGCGATGGAAAACGAGTGGGCAGACTTCACGCTGCCGACCCTGGACCTGGACGACTTCATCGGCATCCAGTACACCACCGGGCCGGATGGCAGCATCTACCAGCTGCCGGCTCAGCAGTTCGCCAACCTCTACTGGTTCCGCTATGACTGGTTCCAGCGCGAGGACCTCCAGGAGCAGTTCCGTGATATCTATGGCTATGACCTGGGAGTTCCCACCAACTGGACGGCCTACGAGAACATCGCCGAATTCTTCACCGAGCACGTCGGCGAGATCGATGGCGTTCGAGTCTACGGCCACATGGACTATGGACGCCGCGACCCATCACTCGGCTGGCGCTTCCACGACTCCTGGCTCTCCATGGCTGGCATGGGCAGCCCGGGCGTACCTTTTGGCAATCCGGTGGACGACTGGGGCATCCGCGTCGATGAGGAGAGCGTCCGGTGGGTTCCAGCGTGA
>NZ_AZQX01000077.1:0-8408 GCF_000568385.1 Halomonas sp. BC04 | reverse complement strand
GCCTGACGACCGATGACGTCGAATTGCTTGCCTGTACCCGGGGATGGCTGCGCTATCGCCTGCCGCGACGCATGGTTCGCATGCATTCAAAGCCGGTCTGTATCGGCCAGAAACAGAAATGGTTCCTGCTGCGGATACGCTGCCAGGAAAGTCGTATTTGCATGGATCGCTCGGGGAAGCCCGAGTTCGATGGCTGGCGCTGGGTCAGTTATTGGTATCCACTGGGCCAGGTCGTGGCATTCAAGCGTGAGGTCTACCGCCGGGCGTTGAGAGAGCTGTCCCCGCGGGCTCAACGGCTGGCGCTGGAGGGGCGCTGACGCACGGACGGTGGCTATCCTGGCGTCGGGCGAGTCGCAACGACGGCGTCGATGGCACTATCTCGCATCGATATCCTCAGCTAGGCGGGAGATGAAAACAATGGAAAGCAAGACGCCGATGCTGGAGGTTCTGCGACGGGTCATCCAGGAGGTAAACGGGGCACGCAACCTGGATGCGGCCCTGGCCACCATGGTGCGCCGTATCCGCAAGGCCATGCGCACCGATGTGTGCTCCTTCTATCTCTACGATCCGAGATCGAGGAGCTGGTGTTGATGGAGACCATCGGTCTTCACAGCCGTGCCGTGGGGCGCGTCAGCCTGCGTGTGGGGGAAGGCCTGGTGGGGCTGGTGGCGGAGCGGGAAGAGCCGCTCAACCTGGAGGATGCGCCGGCTCACCCCCGCTTCCGCTATTTCGAAGCCACCGGCGAGGAGCGCTATTCGAGTTTCCTCGGGGTGCCGATCATCCATCAGCGCCGCATGCTGGGCGTACTGGTGGTGCAGCAGGGTGAAAAGCGCCGCTACGATGAAGAGGATGAAGCCTTCCTCATCACCATGGGGGCGCAACTGGCCGGCGTGCTGGCCCATGCCCTGGCCACCGGCAGCCTGACCCGGCCTAGCCTGCCGGGCGGGCAGGCGCTGTTCACCGGGGTTGCTGCGTCGCCCGGCATGGCCATTGGCGAGATCGTGGTCATCGCGGCGCCGGCGGACCTGAACAGCGTGCCGGACCTGGTGCCCACCGATGTCGAGCATGAGATCAGCCGGCTGCGCGTGGCCATCGGGCGCGTCCGCGAGGAGATCAAGGCCGCCGGGGAGCGCCTGGCCAACCGGATTTCCGCCCAGGAGCTGGCGCTGTTCGAGGTCTACCAGCAGATGCTCAGCGAGGCGGCGCTCTCCCAGGAGGTCGAGAAGCGCATCCGCGAGGGGCAGTGGGCGCCGGGGGCGTTGGCCGATGTGGTACGCCGCCACGTGCAGTACCTCGAGCGGGTCGACGACGACTACCTCAGGGAGCGGGCCGCTGACGTGCGCGACCTGGGCCGGCGCGTGCTGGCCCATCTGCAGGAAGAGACCCCCCAGGTTCCCGATATCTTTCCCGAAAGCACCATCCTCGTGGGTGACGAGATCAGCGTCGCCACGCTGGGCGAAGTGCCCAGGGAGCGCCTCGCGGGGCTGGTGGCCGTGCGTGGCTCCAGTACCTCACATGTGGCCATCATCGCCCGGGCCATGGGCATTCCCACCGTGCTTGGCATGGTAGACCTTCCCCTGCCGCGGCTCTCCGGAGCCAGGGGGTGCTGGACGGGCACCGCGGTCGCCTCTTCGTGCGCCCGTCGGAAGAGCTGGAAAGCCGGTACCGCAGCCTGATCGCCGAGGAAGAGGCGCTGTCCGAGGTGCTGGAGCATGAGCAGGACCTGCCCAGCGAGACACCCGACGGCCATGTGATGCCGCTGATGGTCAATACCGGGTTGGCCATCGACATGGCGGTATCGCTGAAGAAGCGGATCAGCGGTGTCGGCCTGTACCGCACCGAAGTGCCGTTCATGATTGCCGAACGCTTTCCCGGCGAACAGGAGCAGGCCAGGCTCTACCGCGATCAGCTGGAAACCTTCTCGCCGCTGCCGGTGGTCATGCGCACCCTGGACATCGGCGGCGACAAGGACCTGCCCTACTTCCCCATCGAGGAGGCCAATCCCTTCCTCGGCTGGCGTGGCATCCGGGTCACCCTCGACCATCCCGAAGTGCTGATGGTGCAGCTGCGGGCCATGCTGCGCGCCTCCTGCGGGTTGGACAACCTGCAGGTACTGCTGCCGATGGTGACCAATGTCGACGAGGTCGACGATGCCCTGAAGCTGCTGGACCGGGCCATTCGCGAGCTTGGCGAAGAGGGGGTGACGGCGAAGCGCCCGCTGATCGGCGTGATGCTGGAGGTGCCGGCAACCCTCTATCAGCTCGACGCCCTGGCCGAGCGGGCCGATTTCTTCTCGGTGGGGAGCAATGACCTGACCCAATACCTGCTGGCAGTGGATCGCAACAACCCCCGGGTCGCCGATCTCTACGATGCCTGCCATCCGGCGGTGCTGTCGGCCATGTCCCGCCTTGCGGAGGAGTCCAGCAGGCTGAAGAAGCCGATCTCGGTGTGTGGCGAACTGGCCGGCGACCCGGCGGGCGCACTGCTGCTGATGGGGATGGGTTTCGACTCGCTGTCGATGAACGCCCCCAGCCTGCCTCGGGTTCGCGCCGCCATTCGGCGTGTTTCGTTCAAAGCGGCGCAGGACCTGGTGAAGGAGACCCTGACCCTGAACACGCCGGGGGCCGTGCGCAGCCACCTCTTTTCACGGCTCAGCGAATGGCAGCTGGCCCACCTGCTGCCGCCACGGGACTGACCGCGCCGCATGTGCCTGATTGCCTTCGACTATCGCCCGGGCGGCCGCTTTCCCCTGCGGCTGGTGGCCAACCGCGATGAATTCTATCAGCGCCCTTCGGCGCCCCTGGGTGCCTGGCCGGAGGCGCCGGATATTGTCGGCGGCCGCGACCTGGAGGCCGGTGGCAGCTGGCTGGCGGTGCACCGCCGCGGCCGCTTCGCCGCCGTCACCAACGTGCGTGATCCCGAGCTCAAGGTTTCCGTCGACGCCCCCAGTCGTGGCCAGCTGGTGCGCGAGGCACTGGAATGCCCCGACCTCGCCGGCTGGCTGAAAGGGCTGGCTGACGGAGCCGGCTGGCGCTATGCGGGCTTCAATCTCCTGGCCGGCGATGGCGAACGTCTCTGGCATCTGCACCGGGGGCGTGATCGCCTGGTGCTTGTCGAAGTGCCTCCCGGCGCCCACGGACTCTCCAACGCCGGGTTGAATACGCCCTGGCCCAAGCTGATCAAGGCACGCCAAGGCGTGATCGAGGCACTGCGCCGCAGCCGCTGGCCCGACGATGCCCTGGCGGCCCTGGCCGATGCCGGCCGGGCCGATGACGACCAGTTGCCCGATACCGGCATCAGCCTGGAGCTCGAGCGCCTGCTCTCGGCGCCTTTCATCGTGGGTGAGCAGTATGGGACCCGTGCCATGAGCTGGCTGGAGTGGGATGCCGAGCACGCCTCCATGTGCCTGGGGGAGCGCCGATTCGGCCCCGGCGGCATCCTCGCCGGGGAGAACGAGGAGAGGGTGGCGCTTGTCCGCTAACTGTGCCGTCATGACAGCCGTGCCCGGGCGGCGTACACTCAGATAAACGACGCGTTACCACAGGGATGAGAATGCCGACTGCTACACACAAGGATCGCCTCTGGTCGCATCTTGTCTGGCCGCTGCTCTGGCCACTGTTGCTGGCTCAGCTGCTGTTGGTGCTGCTCTGCCTGGTAGTCGGGCTCTTTCTCTGGCTGGCCACCCCCGACCCCACCTCCTGGGCGGCTTCCGGCTGGTTGCTGCTGACGTTGCTGGTCGGCACCACGTTGACCACCGCAGCCTTCCTGCTGCAACTGCGTCACCGGCTGCGGGAATGCGAAGCGCAGATGGAGGATGGACTGGGACGTGTGGAGCGTCTGCTACTCGAGGCCGACCAGATATTGCCGCGCTGGCTCGCTCCCCCGGTGCTGGCTGTCTCCGACCAGGATTCTCCCGCCACGCGGCTGGAAAAACTCCAGGCCAGCGTGGCCCAGCTGCATGCCCGCCTGAGCCAGGCGCCTGACCTGACTGGCCTGCTCATGTCGGTATCGCGCCCGGCACTGCTGCTCTACCAGGATCGCATCGTCGATGCCAACCTGGCCATGGAGCGCTTGCTGGGCGTGCGAGCCGAGGGCCTGGAAGGGCAGGGCCCGGAAGCTCGGCTGCGCAGCTCGCCGGGACGCGATGGGGAGCCCGTAGAAATGCAGGTGCTTGATGCGGAGGAGCGCTGGCGCCAGCTGGAGGTGGAACGTTTCGAAGCCGGGAACTATCAACTGCTGCTGTTCGACGACCTGCACGACAGGCTGCCCCAGCTCGGAGGGCTGGTTGCCGCGCGCGAGCGGGCCCGGGAGGACTCCCGGCTCAAGTCGCGTTACCTGACCCTGCTGCAGCGTGAGCTGGAACCGTTGCTGACCCAGCTGACAGAGCAGATGCAAAACCCCGACTGCCTTGCGCCGGGACACCTCACCGAACTGCGCGAGCGCATGGCCGAAGTCACCCTGCTGGTGAAGAGCCTTGCCGGTGACGGCGTGGACAAGGAAGCCCCCGAGGGCCTGCTTGTCGCCGTCCCGGCCCTGCCGCTGCGCATCCTGGTCGTCGATGACGGACCGGTCAACCGCATGCTCGCCAGCCAGGTGCTGGAGGCACAGGGCTTCGAGGTCGACTGCGTGTCCAGTGGGCACGAAGCGCTGGAGCGCCGCCCCTTGCAGGCCTACGACCTGGTGCTGATGGATATCTACATGCCGGACATGGATGGGCTGGAGGCGGCGCGGCGCTGGCGCGAGCTGGAGGCGGTCGATGCGGAAGGGAGTCGCAGCGTCCTGGTCGCCCTGACCGCCAATGCCAGTGAAGAGGATCGCCGCCGCTTCCGCGAGGCGGGGATGGACGACTACCTGGCCAAGCCCTATGGGCCCCGGGCGCTCATCGACCTGCTGCGCCACTGGCGCCCGGATGCCTTCGAGGTGGCCGCTTCCTGATGATCCTGCTTGTCATGCTGCCTGCCACCCATCCTGCGACTTCCATTGCTGCGACTGCCCTTTGCCGGGGCTGTCCGCACCACCCGGATGACGTGGGTGGCCCCGAGTTTCCTGCCTTGAGGATGCCATGAACTATCCCGATATCGACCCGGTCGCCATCGCGCTGGGTCCCTTCCAGATACACTGGTATGGCCTGATGTATGTCATCGGCTTCGTCGGTGCCTGGTGGCTGGGTCGCCTGCGGGCCGAGCGTGTCGGCCTGACCCGCGACGACGTGGGCGACCTGCTGTTCTATGCCGCTATCGGGGTGGTGGTCGGTGGCCGTCTTGGCTATGCGCTCTTCTACGGCATGGGCCAGTGGCTGGCGGACCCGCTCTGGGTGTTCCGGATCTGGGACGGCGGCATGAGCTTCCACGGTGGCCTGATCGGGGTGCTGCTGGCGGCCCTCTGGTTCGCCAGGAAGAAGCGCATGGCCTTCTTCACGCTCACCGATTTCTTTGCCCCCATGGTCCCCATCGGCCTGGGCGCGGGGCGGATCGGCAACTTCATCAATCGCGAACTGCCGGGGCGGGTCACCGAGCTGCCCTGGGGCATGCCGTTTCCCGGCATGGGGCCGGAGCCGCGACATCCCACGGCGCTCTACGAGGCCTTCCTCGAGGGTCTCGTGCTCTTCGTGGTGCTCTGGTGGGTGTCCGCGCGACCTCGCCGCCGCGGGCTCGTCTCAGGCCTTTTCCTGCTCCTGTACGGTGTGTTCCGCTTCGCCGTGGAGTTCGTGCGCCTGCCCGACGCCCACATCGGCTTCATCGCCTTCGGCTGGGTGACCATGGGCATGCTGCTGACGCTGCCGATGATCGTTTTCGGGGTCGTCTTGATCCTGTGGTCGCGGCGCCAGCCGGTCGACCAGGTGCGGGTCGCAAAGTGAAACCGAGCGGGAGTAGGAGCCCGGGCCCAGAGGCGATAGACTCTCGGCCTATCGACAATTCCATGCAGAGTTCGCCAACGATGCCTGACGATACTACCCAGACTGCGTTCGAACAGTCTTCACCGGACCAGCCATCACGGGAACAGCCGGGGGCCGACCAACCCCCGCTCGAGCAACCCTACCTGGAGCTGATGCGACTGGTGCTCGAGCAGGGCGTGGAGCGGGACGACCGCACAGGGGTGGGCACCCGCTCGGTTTTCGGCCACCAGATGCGCTTCGATCTCTCGCGGGGCTTTCCCCTGGTGACCACCAAGAAACTGCACCTGCGCTCGATCATCCATGAGCTGTTGTGGTTCCTGCGCGGCGACACCAACATCGCCTACCTGCGGGAGCACGGCGTGCGCATCTGGGACGAGTGGGCCGACGAGAACGGCGACCTGGGTCCGGTCTATGGCTATCAATGGCGCAGCTGGCCCGACCCCCGGGGCGGCCATGTGGACCAGATCGTCACGCTGCTCGAGCAGATCCGCACCAACCCCGGCTCACGGCGCTGATCGTCTCGGCCTGGAATCCGGCGCTGGTCGACGAGATGGCGCTGCCGCCGTGCCACTGCCTGTTCCAGTTCTATGTGGCCAACGGGCGCCTCTCCTGCCAGCTCTACCAGCGCAGCGCCGATATCTTCCTGGGGGTGCCCTTCAATATCGCCAGCTACGCGCTGCTGACCCAGATGATCGCCAGGGTCACGGGCCTTGAGCCCGGCGACTTCGTCCACACCCTGGGCGACGCCCATCTCTATCGCAACCACCTGGAGCAGGCCGAACTGCAGCTCTCGCGCACGCCGCGGCCGGCACCCCGGCTGGAGCTGGCGCCGGGCATCGACGACCTGTTCGACTTCCGCTTCGAGCACATCGCCATCGAGGGCTATGACCCCCATCCCCATATCAAGGCCGAGGTGGCGGTATGAACGACGAGACACTGGTACCGGTGGCGATGATCGCCGCGTTGTCCCGTAACCGGGTGATCGGCGTGGAGAACCAGCTGCCCTGGTACCTGCCGGAGGATCTGCGCTTCTTCAAGCGCATGACCCAGGCCAAGCCGCTGGTCATGGGGCGCAAGACCTTCGAGTCGATCGGCCGGCCCCTGCCGGGGCGGCTCAATATCGTGGTGACCCGCGACAGCACCTTTCAACACGATGGGGTGCGGGTCTGTCATGACCTGGCCTCGGCCCTGGCGCTGGCCGACCAGCAGGCGACCATCGATGGCTGCGAGGAGATCATGGTGATGGGGGGCGGCGAGATCTATGCCCAGGCGCTGCCCTTCGCCAGCCGGCTTTACCTGACCGAGGTGGATGTAGAGGTAGAAGGTGACGCCCGCTTTCCCGAGCTGGATGACAGCCAGTGGGAGGAGGTGCAGCGTGTGCCCGGCGAGCCCGCCGATGGCCAGCCTGACTACAGCTTCGTGGAGTATCGCCGCCGCTGACGGGGCGAGTCGCCGGCCGGCGACATTTGTCAGGGCCGGGCATCTGGCACAAACTTGCTTAAGGCACTGCGCCACCCACTTGCCTCTGCTTTCTATAAGCGTTCCTGCCGAGATGGCGAGTTTGTTGAAATAGTGAGCTATAGAGAGCCTGCCTGGAGGATACCGGTTTGATCGATGAGCGTTCACTCCGCCTGCTGAATGACCTGGAAGTCTGCGCCGATACCGCCCTCGGCGAGCTGCACGGCTGCCGCGAGCGAATCCGCCAGCTGCAGGGCCGGGTGGCCGAACTCGAGGCGGCACAGGGAGAGCTGGAAGCGGCTCGCCGGGCGCTCGAAGCGGCACGCCTGGAACTGGAAGAGGAAAATCGCGAGCTCGACGAGCAGAATCGCGAGCTGGAAGAGGATAACGCCCGCCTGCGCGAACGCCTGCGCAAGGGCGAGCCCGCTCCCATGTTCCCGGGTACGTCCCGGCGTGCCCAGGGGCTTGCCGCCCTGATCGGCCATCGGCCACGGGAGGGCGCCTCGGGTGAGCCTGGGCAGCCGGGCGAGCAGGCCGTGCCCCGGGGTGACGACCCTCAGCGACAGGATGAGCCGAACCGACAGGACGCGCCAGGTCTGGGAGAAGCCGGTCTGGGGGAAGCCGGGCAGGAAACGATAGAGAAGAAGACAGATAAGAAAGAAGGGTGGACGGCAGACAAGGCAGAAGAAAAGGCAGAGCAGGGCGGGCCGGTGCAGGGCGAGCCGGTGCAGGGCAAGGAGGCGCAGCGAGAGAACGAGACGGGCGAGCGGCAGGCGCAGCTGCCCATCGAGCAGGCGCCCTCCGCCGAGGCGCTGCTGGCCGAGTGGTACCGGCGTTACCCCGACACCTTCTTCAAGGGCCATACGCGACCGTTGAAAGTGGGCATCCACCAGGACCTGGCGGCCCGGGAGCCCTGGCCGGAGAAACTGGTGCGGCGTGCCCTGGCCGGCTACGTCAATCTGCCGCGTTACCTCAAGGCGGTGCGTGAAGGCGCGCAGCGCATCGACCTGGCCGGCCGGCCCGATGGCAGCGTCGATGCCCAGGCCGCCGAGCA